>JAWBPL010000001.1:0-21496 GCA_038825025.1 Candidatus Woesearchaeota archaeon
AAAAAATTATAGGGTTTTTTAAAAAGTCAAAATGTAACTTTAGATGAGGTAATAATAGCTTAATAAAATCTTTAAAAAAGTAAATAAAAAAACAAGGAAATTTTTAGAAACAAAGTTTACTAAATAATATATCTACTTTTCTAAATAAAAACAATGCAAAAATAGTATCTAAAATTATATTAATACCTTATATACTATAAAACAAATTTAGAAAAAATTCTTTTTTTTATTTTTTTCAACCAATCTCCTCTATCAATCAAAGCTTTCATATGAACAGCTGATTTGTATGGATTATTAAAATTTGTTAAATTGTTTGCCTCTAATAAATTAATTGATTTTTTTGTATATTTGCCTCCCATGTAATTTGCAATAATTGGTTTTTTTGGAAATTTTTTTCTTGCTTCTATTATTGCATAAGCATCTAAAACTGATTCTGTCATTGTTTGTAATGTTTGAATTACAATTAAACCATGAATATCCTTTTGTTTTAATAATGTATCAATAGCAACTTTATATCTGTCATGTAATGCATCCCCTATTAAATCTAAAGGATTTGTTTTAGAATATGCAGGATGCATTTTTTTTGATTCATCTAATTTTTTTATTGTTTCATCTGAAAGTTTCGCTAATTTTATGCCTAATGTTTCACAATGATCAGCACATAAAACACCAGCACCGCCGCCATTTGTTATTATTGCAATATTATTTTCTAGACAAGCTGGCTGGTTAGCCAATGTTTGTGCAACTTCAAATAAGTCTTCAACATTATCAGCCAAAATTATGCCTGATTGCTTAAATGCGGTTTTATAAACATCATAGCTTCCTGCTAAACTGCCAGTATGGCTACTAACTGCCTTTATTCCTGTTTCACTTTTTCCTGCTTTCAATGCAACTATCGGCTTTATTTTAGAAACTTTTTTTGCAATTTCCATAAACTTTTTTCCATCTTTCAAGCCTTCTATGTAAAGAGCAATTGCTTTTGTTTTTTTATCATATAAAGCCCACTCTAAAAAATCAGTTATATCTAAATCAGCTTGATTACCTAAACTCACAATTGAGCTAAAACCATATTTTCTTTCCAAAGACCAATCTATAACACTATCTATTAAAGCTCCGCTTTGTGAAAAAAAAGCTATTTCTCCTTGTTCAGGCATGCAAGGACCAAAAGAAGCATTTATTATTCCAGGCCTTATTAAGCCAAGACAATTCGGGCCTAAAATTCTAATTTTATTTTTTTTTGCAACATTTAAAATTTCTTCTTCAAGATTTTTTCCTTCATTTCCTAATTCTGAAAACCCTGCTGAAATAATAATAATGCCTTTAACTTTTTTTTTAGCACATTCTTTTACAATATTAAGAACAATTTTAGAATTTAAAGAAATTATTGCTAAATCAACATTGCTTTTTATATCTAAAATACTTGGATAACATTTTTTTCCTAAAATTTTTTTTGCATTAGGATTTACTGGAAATAATTTTCCTTTGAAAGTCTTATTGGATTTATTAAAAAAAACACCTCCTTTTAACAAGCTTTTTAAAATTCCTTGCCCTGCGGAATTTTTTTTTCTTGAAGCTCCTATAACAGCAACAGATTTAGGATTAAAAAAAATATCTAAATTTATCATTTTTAACCTCTTTTTTTATATACTTTTGATTATAATTTTTTAACTTTTTTTGTGTTTTTTTAGTTTTTTTTATTTTTATAATGTTTTTATTAACTAAAAAAATTAACTAAATTTAGGCAATTCTTTTCTTTCATTATTTAATTTTTCATTTCTTTCATTATTTAATATAAATCTTGCATCTACAACATAACACTTATTTTCATTGCATATTAATGGATTAAAATCAATTTCATCAAAGGTTTCATTTAAACAAAGTGTAGAAAAATTTAAAATTGTTTCAGCTAAATTATCAAAATTAATTGCTTTTGTGTTTCTATAATTTTCCAAAATTTTTTTTCCTTTTAATTCAGATATCATTTCATAACAATCTTCTTTTTTTATTGGCAATATTCTCATGCTAATATCTTTTAAAACTTCTGTAAATATGCCGCCTAATCCCAATAAAATTGTTTTTCCAAAAGTTTTGTCTGTTTTCAATCCTAAGATTAATTCTTTTCCAAAAACCATTTCTTGTATTACAAAATTATAATTTTGAATTTTTTTTTCTTTAATTTTTGTTTCAAAAAGATCAATTTTTTTATGCAATTCTAAATAACTATTTATGTTTGTAAAAACAAAACCAAAATCGCTTTTGTGTATTATTTCATTAGAATCTATTTTTAAAACTACTGGAAATTTCAAATTTAAATTTTTAATTTCGACTTTATTATCTATAATATATACATCTGGATAATTAAAGTTATATTTTTTTAATAATAATAGTGATTCTTTAATAGAAATCAAATTTTTATCCATAATACACCTCTTTTCTTGTATTTTATTAAAAACAAATAATTAAAATAAAAAACTTAATAATATATATTTTAATTCTTTAAATATTTTCTTAATAATTTAAACTTATAATCTATTTATTTTAATATATTTAAATTATCTATTTTATAAGTAAGTTTTATAAATTCCCTAAATTTCTAAATCTTGATAAATATGGCAGGCACAAAATTAGCTTCAGTTAGTAGCCTTAAAAAAGGCAGTTATGTTGTCATTGAAGGGGCAGCATGCATAGTTCAAGATACTCAAACATCAAGGCCAGGAAAACATGGGCATGCTAAAACAAGAATTTTAGCTGTTGGCATGATAGACGGAAAAAAAAGGGATGTGGTCATGCCTGGACATGATAATGTTGAAGTTCCTATAATAGATAAATTAGATGCTAATGTCTTATCTGTAACAGGCGATGTTGCTAATGTTATGGACATGCAATCTTATTTAACTTTTGACTTGAAAATTCCAGAAGAACTAAAAGATAAAGTCAAGCCAGGAGTTAATATAATTTATTGGGACATACTAGGAGATAAAGTAATGAAACAATTAAAATCATCTGAATAAATAGAAAAATAAGAAATTAAAAGAAAAATATTAAGAGGTTAAAATGGTTAAATTTCCAGAAGCTGAAAAAAGAATGTTTAAAAATTTATTTATTTGCAGAGATTGCAATTCAAAAATAAGAGCTCCAAATTTAAAAGTATTGGCTAAAAAAGTAACTTGTAAAAAATGCGGCAGCCATAATTTTAGGCCTGTTAGAAAGAAATAATTTATTTATTTTAATTAAATTTTTATTATTTATATTTATTATTGTTTAAATATTATAAAAGATAAAATCTATAAATAAATATTCTTTTTAAAATTAAAATGATTTTAAATATAATCTTAGAATACAAATGGGTTATTTTATTTTATAGTTCTATTGTATTATTAGTTTATTTAAATAGAAAAAAATTAAAAAATGAAGCACCATTTGTTTATTTATACAAAACAAAATTTGGCATTTCTTTAATGAAATTTTTTGCTGAAAAATTTAACAAAGCAGTAAAAATTTTTGGTTATATAAGCATTTTTTTATCTTATATTGGCTTACTTTTTATATCATTTATGCTTATTAAAAATTCTTATGATTTAATTATTTCAAAGCCAAATGCTGTTGGCGGCAGTCCAGTAATTCCAGGATTGCCAATAGCTGGCTTAGGAATAACTTTTCCATTAGTAATAGGCTGGATTAGCTTATTTATAATTATGATAGTTCATGAGTTTTCACATGGTATTGTTGCAAAAGCCCATAATGTAAAAATTAAAACAACAGGAATTGCATTTTTTGGCCCAATATTAGGTGCTTTTGTTGAGCCAGATGAAAAAAATTTAAAAAAACAATCTGATAAAGTTCAATTATCAATATTTTCAGCTGGCCCAATTTCAAATGTTTTTTTATGGATTGTTTGTATTGTTCTTATGTTCGGTTTAGGCTCAATTATTTCTAACATAACTTATGCAGATGGTGTAAAAATAGGCATAATTAATAATGAAACATTGCCAGCTTATTCTGCTGGGATAAAACACGGCTCTATTATTATTGAAATTGATAATGAAAAAATAAGAAATTTAAGTGATTTAGAAAATTCATTAAACGATCTAAAACCAGAACAAGAAATTTTTTTAAAAATTAGAGAAAATGAAACCATAAAAGAAATTAAATTAAAAACAGCAAAAAATCCAAAAAATGAAACAAAAGCATATCTTGGAATATTGTTATTAAATGAAGAAAGAAAACTAAAAAATAATTCATTTATAAATAATATCTTTTATAAAATATTGCTTTGGTTTTATGAATTATTTTCTTGGACAGGATTTATCAGCATAAACATAGGCTTAATAAATTTATTTCCTATTTTCATAACTGACGGAGCACAGATTTTAAGGAAAAATTTTGAAACACTATTTAAAAAAAACAAAGAATTAGGATTAAAAATCTGGAAAAACATAAATATAACTGGCTTACTAATTATTGGGATTATGTTGTTTCTTCCAATGATTAGAAATATAGTTAATATGATTTTTAAAATTTTGTTTTAAAAATAATTAAATTTAAAAAAAGCGAGGCACACCCAGAAATCGATATCTTGCTTAAAAAACAGCTTCCTTGATTTCTTCTCCATCCCGCTACCCTGAAAGCACTCATTTTCTTGATTATCACTGCTCCTTTCCAGGCCTGATGAGGTTCTCAAAAAAACAAGTCAATCAGGACAGGACTTCTCAGTTGAAACCAAGACTATTTCTTAAACAAAAATACCTTTTCCTGGGCTTCAGCTCCCTCATACATCCGTTTAGGGTTACAGGGTAGGGCGAGCACCCCAGCCTAGCCTCATAAAAAAATAAATAGTGTTTATTTTTAAAAGTTATTATTTATTAAAAAAATTTTTTGAAAAAATAAAATATAGATATAATTTTTAAAAAAACTATAAAAAATAATTAAATATTTAATATATTATTGCAACAACAACTCTTTTTATTTGATTAAACCTTATTTTTCCTGGATCATTACTTGGATTATTATCGCCTTTTGCGATGCAAAACCAGCCTTTATCATCATAGCTAATTTCAACTACTCTATGAATAATTATTCCTTCTGCATAATCCGATTGATAAGAAATAATATCACCAATATGAATCTCATTTTCATTTTTAGGAACAACCTGAATTGCATTAGAGCCAATATCTATTACTGGATCCATGCTATTAGTATCAGTAAATTTAGACCATTGTGCATTTTCAATATTTATTATAATTTTATCTTTTTCAACTCTTATTTTATCTTCTGTTATTCTGTCATAAGGGCTTGGCTTTTCATCTGGATTTCCAATTATTCTTGCAATTATATTGCTTTCTCTACTATCTTGTGTTCTTTCTATGAATGTTGTTGTTCCTTTATGTATATTATCCTCTAAAATAAATGAAAAAGCAATAGTTGTAAAAACACCTAACATAAAAGCTGCTAAAATAAAAAATACTGCTTTTAACTTAAAATTATCAAAATAAATCATTTATTACTAAAAAGTAGTATCTTTTTATAAATATTTCGTTTTTTACTATTAAAAAGTGATTATAAAAATAAAGAAAAAGGATATTAGACAAAAATATAGAAAAAATCTACTTTTTAAAAAAAAAACATAATAAAAACAACTTACTTAACTTCCAGCCCAAACTCACTTATTTTATTCAAAATCTTAGTTATAATTTTTTTTCTTTCCAAATAATCAGATTTAAAAGAAACAATTAAAAAAATTCCTTCCTTACTGCTATTTAAATTAACTTTTACACTATTCTCTAAAAAATCCTTTTCTAATTTTTTTGAAATTGCCTCAAAATTTTTTGGAATATTTTTTAAATAAATTTCTACTTTATCAATTACTTCTTTATTTCCAAAATTAATAATGGGCTTTTCCAAAAAGGTTTTATTAGGAACTCTTATAAAATCATCTCTAATTTCAGGAGTATTATCTAAAACAACATAAAAAGTTCCAATATGCATCACTTTGCCTTCTTCCTCTCCAATTTTAATAAAATCACCAATTCTAAAAGGCTTTTTTGTCAGCAACATAAACCAAATAATATATGATAAAAGAACTTCTCTTATAGCAAATGCAAAACCAGTTGTGGCTAAACCTAAAATAACAGACAAATTATTTAATGATAGTCCTAATTTTAACAAAACAACTGAAATGGCAATTAAATAGATAATAAAGCTATATAACTTTTGCATAAATAAAACAGACTCTTTTTCAGCATCTTCGCCTAAAAAATTAATAAAAATATCTGTTGTTAATCTAACAAAAACACTTGAAACAAAAAAAGCCAAAGCTGAAAAAACTATTGTCTCTATTGCTCTTGAAAAATTATCTTGTAGATTATAATAAATGCCGTTAAAATATAATAATAATTTAAATATAGCCAAAATTATAAAAAAAATTATTATTGCCCTGTTTAAGTTTGTGTGTTTTATAATAGTATTTATTTTTTTGTTAATTTTTTCATTAATATTCCTTATGTCTTTCATATTATAAAATATTAAAGAAATTTTATTTTTAAATTTAATGAAAAATATGAAAAAAATAAAAATTAAACAAATTTAAATGAAATCTTTTAAAATATCTTTCATTTTCAAAATATCATGTTAATAAAAGATAAAAAAACTATTGAGCTTATAGAAAAAGCAAATTTAATTTATAATCAAAATTTTTCTCCAATAACTTGGTTTGAAAGAGCTATCTTCATTTCTTGGTTTTGTGCTAAACCAACTTGTAAATTCTGTTATATGTATACAATAAAAGATAAAATAAAAAAACCAGCTTTTGCCAAAAGAAGGCTTGAATCTATTTTTGCTGAAACATTAATAACAAAAATTTGTGGCTGGGAAATTGGCTTTTTAAGTGCTGGCATTTCTTCCTGGGCAACAAAAGACTTAAAAGAAGTTTTATCAGGTATGTATAAAATAACAGGAAAAAAAATCTGGCTTAATTTTGGCACATTAAGAGAAAACCAAATAAAAGAATTACTGCCTTATATAGAAGGAATTACTGGAACAGTAGAATGTGTTAATGAAAAATTAAGAAAAGATATTGTGCCAGATAAGCCATTAGATAAAATTGATGAAATGTTTTCTTTATGTGATAAATATAATTTGAAAAAAACAATTACCATTATAATAGGTCTTGGCGAAACTATCAATGATTTCCCAAAATTAGAATATTTAATAAAAAAGTGGAATTTAGACAGAATAAACTTTTACAGATTAGTGCCACATGAAAACACTATTTATAAAAATGGCCCAGAAACAGAATATTATATAAAATGGATAGCAAAAACAAGAATTGCTTTTCCAAAATTAATAATTATTAGCGGTTCTTGGCCTGACAAAACAGAAGAAATTCCTTTATTATTAAAAGCAGGCTCTAATGCAATAACAAAGCTGCCTGCAATAAAAAACTTTGGAAAAAAGCCAGCTTATGAAATAGAACAAGGCTCAAAATCAGCAGGCAGAAACTTTCTAGGAACATTGACAAAATATCCAAAAGTAGATATTGACAATGAATTAAAAAAATTAGATTTTTCTAATGAACTAAAACAAAAAATTAAAAAAGCTTATTTAAGATATGAAAAAAAATTAGGAAAAAGTGATTAAATGAGTAATTAAAAACTTATAAAATAAAAGTAAAAAAGAAAAAATAAAAAATTAGCAAACTTTATATTCTACAAAAATATTAATTTTATTATGGGAAAATCACCAAGCCATAAAAATACAAGAGTCATTGTTCCAAAATGGGCAATTGCCCAAGACAGATTATCAAAAAAGCATTATCCTAATTGTAAAGGAACTTTTCCAGATTGCCCTGAAATAATAACAGAGCAGCCCGCTCAGCAATGTATTACTTGTCCTTTTTATAGGTAAAAACATTATTAATTTTCTTTACTTTTTATAATTTATTTCACTGGACACTAGACATTTTTCTGTAAAATATTTAAATTATAATTATTTATAAAATTAAATGCCCTATTCATTAAGCCCATCAACTATAAATCTTTTTCTTGATTGCAAAAAATGTTTTTGGCTGCAATTTAGAAAAAACCTAAAAAGGCCAGAAGGCATTTTTCCTTCTCTGCCAAGTGGAATGGACAGAATTTTAAAAGAGCATTTTGATTCATATATTGATAAAAAAGAATTGCCTCCTGTTTTAAAAAAGCATAATGTTGATGCATCTTTGTTTTCTGATAAAGAATTGCTAAATAAATGGCGAGATAATAGAATAGGTATTTCTTTTACAGATGAAAATGGCAATATTTTAAAAGGTGCAATTGATAATCTGCTTATTAAAGGAAAAAAATTAATTGTTTTAGATTACAAAACAAGAGGCTATGATGTAAAAGAAGACACACATGAGCATTATGTTCCTCAATTAAATTTTTACAATCTTTTATTTAGAAAAAATGGCTTTGAAACAGAGGATTATTCATATTTATTATTTTATCATCCTGACAAAATTGTTGAAAACATTTTTTTATTTCATACTCATTTAGTAAAAATTGAAGTTAATATAAAAGAAGCTGAAAAAATATGGAAAGATGCTCTTAATTTGCTTGAAGGTCCAATGCCAAAGTCTGAAGATTGTGAATATTGCAAATATAGAGAAACAAAAATTAATGGCAATTTATTGGATTACTAAAATATTATATTAATGATTTATATATATTTTTATGAGATATATTTTTATGAAAATTTTGTTGTGAAAACTTTTTTATTCAAATACTCAAAACTTACTTCTTTATATTGCCCTTGTTTTAAATCTAATTCTTTTAAATTTAAATTATTTATAGAAATTCTTTCTAATTTCAAAACTTTATTATTAATTGCCTCAAATATTTTTCTAACTTCTCTTTTTTTTCCTTCGCTTAATGTTATAAATAATTTTCTTTCTGAAATTAATTTTATTTTAAACGGCTTTGTTTTATATTTAATGTATTTTCCATCTATTTCTGTGGTTATATTAATGCCTTGCTCAATCTCTTTAATTTTAATTTCTGTTATAGGTTTTTCCAAAACAACATAATATGTTTTTTTTATTTCAAATTTTGGATGTGCAATTTTAAAGCCAAATTTTCCGTCATTTGTTATAATTAATAAGCCAGAAGTATCTTCATCTAATCTGCCAACACAAAATAATGTTCTTTTAATTTTTTCATCTATATCTAATAAATCAAACACACTTTTTTTTTTATTATGAATATCTAAACTTGTTAATCTTGTTGATAAATAGCCTATTGGTTTATTTATAACATAATAATATTTTTTATCAACTATCTTTAAAATGTTGCCTTTATATTTAACAACTTTTTTATAAGGATTAAACCTATACATTGGATTTAAAATAATTTTTTCTTCTATTGTAACAAAGCCATTTTTTACAGACTCTATTAATTCCTGTTTTGATTTAAATAAGCCAGTTCTTGATAAAAATTGATGTAAATGAATCTTCATAAATAAAAAGAAAAAGCACTAATTTATAAGTTTTAAATTATTTTATTAAAATTTTTATTTGTAATAAAATTATAAATTATTACTATTTAATTCATTTTCCAGATCTTTTTCTTCTCTTAATTTTTTATATTGAACTAAAATATCTTTATGTGTTTTTTGTATTAATAATAAAGATCTTTTTATTTTTCCTAATACCTTATTTTCTTCTTTTGTTTCATCGGTAAAATCAAAAGTATTAATTTGCTCTATAGTGTTTATTAAATAATCTTGGCTTTCTATAGGATAATCTGATTTATTATTATGCAATTCTTCAATTGCAAACCTTATATCTTTTAAGCATAAAGCCAAATTTTTATCTAATTTTTTATATTCCATTTCATTCAAAATATTAAAAATTTTAATTTCTTCTTTTCTTATTTCATTAAATTCAATTTTTATTAATTTTTCAATAAAATCCTCATGTTTTAAAATTGTTTTTAATAAAATTTTTTTTTTTCTTTTTTCATCATAAACATAATTTTTTATTATAACAGCAATAATTAATGGAAAAATAACTAAAAGCATTATAAAAATCCATATTGCAATTTCACAAAAATAAAATAAATACAAAGAAACAGCTATTTCTAATAAGATTGTTAATAAAACAAAAACATTTAAGTTTCTATTAAAATCATATACTTTAATTAATTGCTCTGTTTTTCTTAATTTTTTGAACTCCTTAGAGTTTTTTATTTTTTTAATATAGCTTTTTCCTATTATATAAATAAGTAAACTGAAAATTGATGCTAATAAAACAAAAAGCAAAGGAAAATTGCCACAACCTTTAATTAAAAATATGGCTATTTTAGATGGTTTTTCTAATGTTGGCTTTTCACAAGATGGGCAAGGGCCTCCACAATCAATTTGTTCTTCGCCTTGATTTTTAAAATTATCGTTGCATGTAGGCTCTTGGCAAATATTTTCCAAAGGATTACAAAAGCCAGATTTACAATCATAATCAAAAACACATTTTTTTCCTATATCACAAGGCTTGCATATTAAGCCACCACAATCAACATCTGTCTCATCTTGGTTTTTTAAAAAATCAAAACAATTTCCTAAATAAATGCATGTTTTATTTAATTCTGGCTTTAATAATTCTGTAGTGCAATTATTTTTATCATAACATTCTCTTGTTTGTATTCCTTCAATAGGGCATATTTCTGGTTGCCATTCGCTACAAAACCAGTCTTCTTGGCAAATTGCCTGTGTTAAATTTAAATCAGATAATCCCATTCCTGAACCTGTTGCACTTCCTGAAGATCCAGAGCTTGAACTTGAACTAGAGCTTCCAGGAGGCATTGTTAAATTTATCTGTCCTGAAAAATTGCCTGTTTGATTCAGAGGACATTTGCCACAATCTTCCTGGCATGTAATACATGTTTCTGTTAATTCACAATGGCCATTACTGCATTTTGGAAAAGGGCTTAAATTAACCATTTGATATTGCAAGCCATAATAATTACTATACCAAACAGTATCACCAAAAGTAAAAGTTGATTCATTGTTAATTTTAAAAATAATATTTTGCCCAAAAACAGCTCCTTCATTATTACTTGTGTAATTATCATCCCCTAAACAAGATAAAATACCATAAAATCCTTTATTTTGTATTACAAAAGAGCCGCAAGATATATTTCCTGCATATATTTCTATAAGATTTCCTGTATCCATGGGTGTTTGATTTTGGTCATACCAAAAAACATAACCATAGAATTCTGTTGGAATTGGGGGTATAGCTAAAATAATTTTAGAAAAAAATATACCTAAAAATAATAAAAATACAATTAAGGAAATAATATTTGATTTATTTTTATTTTCTTTTATTAATTTTATAGGATTTCTCATTTTTTATTTGAATTATTTCTTCTTAATTAGTAATTATTAAAGTTGTTTCATTTAAAACATAAATCCAGTAGCCAAAATCATAAATTGTGTAATTTAAATTCTGCAAACTTGGCTTGCTTGAATTCCAAGTATATTGTTTCCATTCTGATTCAGAAGCATTGTATAAAAAAACATAATCATAATATGGCTTAATTTGGTCAAAAGTGTCATTAACTTTTCTATTTACTTTGCTTGGATAGCCAATTAAATTCCATCCTTTTTTTAAATTAATTATGCTTGGAACAACAAGGCTATTATTAATAATAATTCTTGAATTGTTTTCAACATAAAGCCAATAGCCATTTTTTCTTGAAACAGAGCTTAAATCTTGGATTGTCCAATTTGGCAAATTAGGGCTATAACTTTTCCAAGGATCATATATATCAAAACTATCATAACTTAATATTGTTGAATAGCTTTTATTATAAAATGAATTATTACCAAAAAATTCTTTTAAATTTGTGTCTTCGCCTAAACAGGAAAAAGAAATTAAATTCCACCCTTGAAATAAGGAAATATTGCAATTAGTTTCAACATAAGTTAAAATAACTAATCTTGTGCCTAAAATTGGCAAACCAGTAATAAAATTATTATTAAAACTTAAATAATTAATTAAAATAAAACTGAAAAAGCTTGTTAATAAAAAAATAAATGCAATAAAAACAAAAAATTTTTTTCTATTTTTTAAAAAAGATTTTATTTTTCTTATCCTATAATCTAATTTTAATTTTTTATATTTCTCTTCTAGCGAATTTTGATTTTTTAAATTTTGATTATTCATTTTTCTTAATTAATTTTTATTAAATTTTTGTATTTGTTTTTTATTTTTTTATTATTATTTTTTTATTTTAATGATTTTTTAAGCAATTTTGTTTTTTCATTGTTTTTTAATTTGTAAATTTTAAATTTACCTATTTTTTTTATTTCTAAAAAATCATTTTGAACTAAATTTTTAATAATCCTAAATGTTGAAGCCAAAGAAACCTTTGAATCATTAGAAACCTTGTTTATGTGAAAAAATTCATCTGAGTTTTTTAAAAAAAGTCTTAATATTTTTTCTGTTTTTTTGTCTATTAAGCCTGAAAGAAGATTCATAAATAACATTAAATAAAGGAGATATATAAATTTTTTTATAATTAAAATATTTTTTTCATTTTTGAAAAATATTTTTCATTTTTTAAAAAAATTATGCAAAAAATAATTATTTAAAAATAAATAATAATACATACTACTAATAGTAGAATTTATTCATAAAAATATATTCCTTTTTCAATTAGAGATGCAAGATTTTCTTTTTCCATCTAATTCATAGTCCATTTTAAGCCAAGAAAAATTTAGCTTATTAGCTTTTTCACAAAATTCATTCATCTCTAAATTATATTCTACTCCTAAAACTGCTTTATTTTTTTCTATAAAAGGAATAAGCTTCTCACATTCATCATATTCAAAACATTTCTCATTTATAGCAAAATCATAATAATCAACTAAATCATTAATCTGATCTAAATCATTTTTTAAGCCGACAAACAAATTTCTTTTATGTGCTTCTTCAGAAAGCCATATGTTATATTTAAGTTGGTCTTCATAAGTTAAAGAAAAACCATTTTCATTTTGATAGCCATCAACATTATCCAATTCAAGAGCATCACAACCTTTTTCAACAGCCAAGTCAAATCTTTTTATCATTATTGGCCTTAATATATCAATTTTCCTTATGTCCAGCCATTTTTCATTTTGCCATTCATCAAGTGTTTTTCCTAATATCTCTTTTGGAAAATCCTCTTTATCAGGCCTAAAATCTTCATAAGTTCCTGCACTAAAATAACAAATAACTTTTATCCCCTTATTATGTAATTTTTCTATTGTTTCTTTGGAATTATCAAATAAATCAATATCATATATTAACACAGTATAATTCATGTTTAAATTACCATTTAACTGCCAATGCCAAGATAAATTTTTACTTGGTTTTAACCAGTCATTATTTCTTAAATTTTTATACGGGTTATTATTATAAAGGCTACTATTAATTTTTTTAGAGATATTATTTTGTATTAATTCATCAACAAATTTATTTTTTAAAGTATGATTGTCTTGATTGGAATTATTCTCATAGGCATTTTCATTAGAAAAATTATTTTTTTCAATATTTTTTACTAAATTTTCTTCTTTTAAATCTTTAAAATCTATTTTTTTGCAGCCAATAAAAAAAACAATAAAAAAAGCTGAAAAAATAAAAATAAAAATTAAATTTTTTTTATTCATTAATATATTTAAAAAAAGGCACATATAAAAATATAATCTTTTTTTATTTAAGAAAGTCTTTAAATATTAATTTAGTCTATAAAGAGACTATTTTTGTATAAAATTAAAAAATTTATATATTTTTAAATCTCAGTAGAACATTTTTTGCATTTTTTTGCCCTTAATTTATTAATTGTGCCGCAATTTGGGCATTTCTTTTTCATTCCTAAAATCAATATTATCAAGATAATTATTATTATTAATGGGAAATAAATAATTAATTCCTTAAATATGTCTGCTGCAATAAAACTAAATCCAGTAAAATTATAGCTAAATTTGCCTTCAATAATATTTACTAATGCTCTTTCTCTTTCGCCATAATAAGCTCTAATATTTATTTGTGGGTTGTTTTTTAAATCTGTTTCAGACATTTCAATAGGTACTTCTATAAATAAAGACTGACCTTTTTTGATAAAAACTGTTCTGCTTCCAATTGTAATTAACTCATCATTAATGTTTAAATCAAAAATTTCCAAAAATACAAAAACATCATTTCCTAAATTTTTAATCTCAACTAAAAATTTGCCTGATCTTTTATCATAAAGAACTTTTCCAAATTCTATTTTGCTGTTGTCAGAAATTTCGCTTGTTTCAACATTAATTGTTTTTCTTAAAGTATATTCTAGTGATTTTTTTGATTCGCCATAGATAGTAAAAACATCTGCCTCAATTTGGCCTTGCATTCTATCTATTGGGGAACCATCTGCTTTTTTTGTATAAATTATTGTTTTATATTGACCTTTATCTATAAAAATAGAATCTTCATCTCCTAAAATTTGGCTGTTTTCTTTATTTTCACCATATTTTAAAGTTATAGTACCTTTTAAATATGCAGACAAATCTACCTTGTTTTGATAAGTAATTTCAATCCTATTTTGTATTCTATTATAAACAATTTTAAAAATATCTAATTCTAACATATATCTCGGCAAATAAAACCTGTCTAAGTCTTCAACAGGCGATATTGTAGAAGTTGGCTGTCTTGCTGATTGTGCAAACTTTACAAAAACACTTATTCCAAGTTCTCTTCTTACAAAAGTTGCACTTCCTATTAATTCATTTCCAATTAAAATTCCTATACTTATATCGCTTTTTTTAATATACTCTTTAACTTGGTCTGGGACATTGCCTCTTCCAATAAAAACAACAGGCTCAACTCCCGACATTATTTCCTGTTCTATAAATTCGCCGTTTGTTAAAATAGCTTGTTTTTTTGTTTCTCCGTATAATTTTTTATGCAGTTCTTGATATTTATCAACAATTTTTTGGTTGTTTAAAAATCTGTCCTGCTCATTTATTATTTCAGGATTAAACTCATTTAATTTATCTTTTACTTCTCTATCAACTTGGCCATAAATTATAATTGTATTTACTGTTCTGCTTTTCAAAAAATTATAAACTTGGTCTATGTTTTTTTTATTCGCAAATAAAACATAGGAACTTGATAATGCAGCATAAGGTGCAACAGAAATTGAATTATAGCCATAAGAGTCATCTACAACAATAAAATTAATAACTTTATTTGGCAATCTTTTTCCTAATTCTAAATTTATATTATTAAATTTTAATTCCTCAACATTTTCAAATCCTTTTGATTCTAAAACTTGTTTATAGCCTACAACAAAAGGCTTTTGGCTTGAGCTTACTATTATATTTTTATTGTTTTTATTTAATTGGTTTATTAATAATGTTGAATGCCTAGTAGATACTAAAAAAAAAGAATTGCCGCCTGATAAAACAGAAAACTGCATTGTGGAATAAACATCCTGCCAATTTGCAGAATTGCTAATATAAGTTTTAGTTTCTGATTGAGCTAATAAAGGCTTTAAGTAAATTAAGAAAACAACTAATAAAAAAATTATTCTTATAATAAAATTAGTATTTTCAAATTTTTTTTTTTTCATTTACTCATCAAGCCCCATTAAAATTATTATATTCATTAAAAAATTATATTTAAAATGTTTATATTAATAACATTGACATTTACATGAATTGCATTTATTAATTTGCTCTTTAAATTCATATCTTAATAAAGATTTTTCTTTTGATTGGCAATAACTATAACAGGCATTGTTGCAATTATCTTCATTCGCAATAGTATGTGTTAAACCATTGCCGCCGGGCATTATGCCACATTCATCAACATAATCATAATATATAAATCTTGGATAAACAAAAGCAATAAAAATATATATGAAAAAGGAAAAAACACATAGCAAGATAAAAAAAATTTGTATTTTTTTTTTTAATTCTATTTCTCTTTTATAATTATTTTTTTCTTTAATTTCAATATCTTTTATATCGCTATTTTTTATAGTTTCAACATATTTATTTTCAATATTCTTTATTTTTTGTTTTTTCATTTTTATATTTTATTATTTTTTATCCTTTTTTAAATTTTCTATTATCTCCTTAAAAGGATGGATTATTTTTTCCTTTATTTTTTCTAATCTATAATTTAAAAAAAATATTTTTAAATTTTTTTTTATGGATTTATTCATTAAATATTCATATTTTTTATGCAAATCATCTAATTTTTTTATGAATTCTTTTTCTAGTTTTTCTTTAAATTTTGATTTCTCTATTTTTATTTTATAATATTCTGTAAGCTTTTCTTTTTCTTCCTCATACCAAGTTTCTATTTCTTCTTCATCCATTTTAAATTTTTAGAATTTATATTTTTTTATAATTTAATTATTTCAATTTTTTAATTGTTTTAATGTTTTATTTTAATAAGGATCAATATGTATAAATGCTTTATCCACATAAGGCAATCTTTCCAATCTAAATTGAACTTCTTTTCCAATTCTATGTGAGTCTTTTGTTGATAAATTTTCATTTACTGCAATATGTATTTCTAAATGCAAAAAATTCCCAACATAATGTGCTCGTAAATCATGAACATTAATAACCCCTTTTACTTTTTTTGCTATTTTTTTTATTTCTTTTATATTTTCTAAAGGAGCTGATTTACCCATTAAATAATCAATATTCTCTTTAGCTATTTTATAGCCTGAATAAAAAATATAAAAACTAATAATTAATGAAGCAATATTATCTAATTTTGTTATATTTACTAAAGTTCCAATAACACCAATAAAGGCAATAAAACTTATTAAAACATCGTTTCTTGAATCTATTGAGCCTGCTTTTAATGCAGGGCTGTTTTCTTTTAATCCTATTTTATAATAAAAATAAGACATTAATGCTTTAACAAAAATAGTAAAAAACAAAACAATTAATGCATAAACTTCATAATTATATGTTCTGTTTTCAAAAAATGAAAATAAAGAATTTTTAAAAACTTCAACAGCTAAAATAAATGTAAAAATTGAAACAACAAAACCAGCTATCGGCTCTGCTCTTGAATGCCCAAAAGGATGATCTTGGTCTGGCTTTTTATGTGCTATTTTTACTGCTAAAAAGATTGCTGTATATGAAACAATATCACCTAATGAATTAAAGGCATCTGAAATTAAAGAAAGGCTGTTTGACAAAAAGCCAACAACTATTTTTAATGAAAAAAGAATAAAATTAACAAAAACACCTATTAAAGTTAATTTTTCTGAAGTTTTCACAAAAAAACAAAAAAAGAACATACTTAAATATATTATTTATTTTCAAAAAATTTATGTCTTTAGATAGAGTTATAGCAAATTTGCCAAAAGATATTTTATTTCCTGATTTAGTTAATTTTGGTTATTGGAATGTTAAAGATTCTGGCAGTAATGACACACAACAGGCATTGGAAATAATAGCAAATGTCATTTCTGGTTATTCTAATCCCTTATTAGGCAAACCAAGATTTAATTTATTTGATGCATTTGCCTTAGTTGAAATTGTAGGAAAAAAATGGTATGATGATTTTTTTAAAGTTTTAGAACAAAAAGGTATTCCTTATAATGAAATTCATCTTTATTCTGGAGATAAACAAGGATATATGATAGCAGAATATTATACTTTATTTTTTAATCCAAAAAGAACAAAAATTATTGATTATCAGTTATACCCTGATAAAAAGGATGATTTTACAAGACCACCTATGTTAGTTTATTTAGAATCTGGAAAACATCCATTAAGATGGAAAGGCACTTTAATTATATTTCATGCTAGTGCTTCTGAAAAAGCAAAAAAACAATTAAAAGTTTTAGCTTCAAATGTAATTGAATATGCAAAAAAAAAATATGAAAATCCAAATGTTGTTATAATGGCTGACTTAAATTTAGTTCCGCCTTATATTGATTTAAGAAATAGAGAAATTAAATTTTCTATGCGAGAACCAGTTGATTTTCCAGGAAATTCTTATGATACAACAGTTTTTGGAAAAACAGGACCAGAAGGTGCTATTGATCATATTATATGGGATGCTCAAGAAACAACAGCTTGGAATTATGAAGTTGGAAGTTTTGGCTTGCCTGCTTTACAAGAATTATGGGGTAAAATAAACCCACAAGTTTATAATAAAAGAATGCTTCAAGTGAGTGATCATTGGCCTTTATTTATTTCATTTTGCCAGCAAAATTTATTTAAAAAATATCCTTATTATGCAGATGACATTGCAAACTTTTTAAGAGAACAATATGCTTATTTAAGAGGAATAAAACCTTTAAAATTACCTAGTCTCTATAATTTTTATTAAAAATTTGTTTTAAATTATATAAAAGATTAAAATTAGGTATACAAAACACCAATAACTAAATGTGTTATTTTACTTTTATCAATTATTTCGCCTTCTTTTAAAGAATCGCCTTGAACATAAACACTATTGCCATAATCTGCCCTAACTCTATGTATTACTGCTTGCCCATTTTCTCTAACAAATCTCACAATTTGCCCTGGCTTTATTTTTTCCTTTCCATCATATTTTTTTTCAATTAAAGTATTGCCATCAAAAATACTTGGCTGCATGCTTGGGCCAGAAAATAAGCCATAATCATTTGCCAAAACATAAAATCCTTGAGGATTTAAGTAATATTCTAATTCATAATGGCTGCTTTCAATAAAATTAAAATTTTGATTGCTCTCAATTTTCTGTAAGGTTTGGTTTATAAAAAAAAATTTTTCTTTCAAATCATTAAAATTTTTAGAATAATATATATTTAGAGTTATTGATGCTAATAAAATAAATAAAAAAATAATATTAAAAGTAAATTGATTTTTGTCATAGATTACCATTTTTTAAAATTTAAAACTTTATTTATTATTATGTTTTTATTTTTTAGTCATTTCCCTATATTCATTAATTATTTTGTCTTTTTTTATTATTATTGTAATTATTACTATTAATATTATAAGAATACTTAAAATAATATATAATGTTTTTTTATTATCTTCAGTTTTTTCATTTTGAACTATGTTATTGTCATTAGTATTATTTAGGTTATCATTTTTTTGTTCTATTGTTTCATTAATCTCCTTTGTTTTGTTTACTGATTGATTGCTTAATTCATTATTTTGTGTAATATTTGAAACAATTATTTCTTTTTCTGCTATCGCAAAATAACTAAAACCTTTTGTATAAGACTCATAATAAACAAAAGTTTCATTTTCATTTGTTTTTTTTGTTTCTAAATCTTGCCATTTATTGTTATATCTTTTTAAAATTACATTGTCTTCATTTATATTATTGGTTTTCAACCAATCTTTTTCAACTTTAAATTTTATAACTGCTAAATCAATTTTATCATCCAATAAGTTTTGTTTTTCAATTTTTAAAAATTTGTAGATTTTTCCTTTTATTTCTTTTGATTCTTTTGGTAAATCATCTAATTTTTCTATTTTTAATATAACATTGTTTGCTGGATTATTTACATTAATTGTAATTTCACTTAAGCCTATTTCTTTATTATTTATTTTCATAACATTAGGCTTTAAAGGCATCATAACTTGCCAGATTTGAGAAGCTTTGTTAGTATCAATAGGACTTGAAACATGAACTCCTGAGTTGCTTCCGCCTGAAGAGCTGCCTCCAGATGAACTGCCTCCAGAAGAACCTGAACTTGTTGAACAACTTATTGTTTCATTAAATAAAATACCATAACAATACTTTGTTCTTGTTTTTAGGTTATCAATACAAGAGCTATAATCGCCAAAACCATTAAAGCAATTTTCTATGTTTGTTTCTAAACCAGAAGAGCCGCCATAATCAAAAACACTTAAATTATAGCTGTCTATTTGATTTTCATTAACTAATGTTGCATTGCAAATTAATGATTGATTGTTATCATTTTGTATTAACTCACAAGTTAAATTAGTATAATTATAATAATAAACATTTAAATTTGAATATAATTTTAAATTTATTCTGTCTTTATTTATTTCAGTTCCTGTTCCATTTAAGCTAACATTTATAACAAAGGTTGTTGATTTTTCTGATGTTATGTAATTTGAAACTATAACTGGATTTGTTTTATCTGTAATATTATAGCCTGAAAAGCCAGAAACTTTAAATGTTAAATTTCCAGTTCCATCATTATTTGAATCAAACCTAACATTTGTTATTGTGTTATCAGAATCATCTTTAAATATATCTTCAGTATCAGCAAAAGTAAAAGGCAAATTATATAATGTAATTTCTGTTTCTGTGTCAAAAGCACTAAATAAAGCTGTATTTATAAAAATTCTAGATCCTTCATAGTATTCTTTTGCATCTTTTATTGTTATGTTTATCGCATAAGGTAAATTAGCAAAATTGTTATATGTTAAAGGATTAGTAAAATCAATATTACTAAAATTAAGCAATGCAACCAATTTTATATCTTCAAATGGTTTTCCTGGCATATTTGAGCCATTTAGTTTTATTCCTAAAACATAATTTGTATTATTAAGATATTGGACATTTTGCAGGTTTGTTGTTATGTCTGTGTCAAAACCTAAATAATTGCCTTCTTCATTTATTCCGTTAGGATAAGTAAAATTATAAATCATAACACTATAATTTGCTATATTTCCACAATTTCCTAAGTCATCACAACTATATATTTTAATATTTTTTAATGAAAAATCTTGATTAACATCAATATTGCAAGAAGCCCACCATAGATTATCTGTTTCTCTTTGAGTTTTATTTAAAACTAAATCTTGGCAAACTTCTGATAAATCAAAGCTAACATTATTTACATTGCTTAACTCATCTGTTATAGAAACACTTAAATTCAATAAGGAATTATAAGGCAAAAATTTATCATTATCATATAAAACCGCATAAACAAAATTTGGCTGTTGTCTATCAATTATTATTTTATAAACATCGCTTAATAAATTGCCTTCAGTATCAGTGCAGTTAATCTGCCAATAATTTTCGCCATTAGTTAAAGAGCTTATTTCAACATAAGTAAGAGTATTATTATTTGTCTGATTTGTGGCAACAGAATTTCCATTAATTAATAAATCACAATTAATTAATTCAGAAACATTGCTTATTACCTTATAACTAAAAAATATTGTTGCATTTTCTGTTTTTGTTTCATTTAACGGCTCAAAATTTAAAGATTGGTATTCTAAATATGAATGAGAAAAATTCATTAAAAATAAAGCCAACATAAAAAATAAAAATAAAACAGTATGTTTTTTCATTTTTATTTTGTAAAATATTTATCTGATTTATAATTTTTTTGATTGTTTTTTTTTACTTAACACTTTATAAAAATTTTTTTATTTTTTTATGTTGTCCTTAATCTCATACTACACAGAGTTTAATACTTATTTTGGATAAAATTGTAATGTAAACTTCATCTGATGATTTTTTTATAATCAATAGTTAAACTATAGCTAATTAATG
>JAWBPL010000002.1:0-19426 GCA_038825025.1 Candidatus Woesearchaeota archaeon
TTTTTATATATATTTCAAAAGACTTAGCAAGTTATGGGGACTTTTTTTCTGGAATTTATATGTTTTTATTATCTTATGGTATAAAAATACCTTATATACATAATGTAATTTTGTTTTATTTAATTCAAAAAACATTTTTAACTTTTGTTGCTATTGCAATAACAGCATATACTCTTTATAAGAATTATGAATTTAACTTTAATAAAAAAGATTATTAGTTAGGTTTGTTAATTAATATTTTTGATTATCTTTTTATTGATTAATTTTTTATTATTTATTTTTATTATATACCTATCTTAATAGATTAATTTAAACTTTAATCATAACAAAAATTATTTAAAGCATTTCTTTTTTATTGTATATATGAAAGTTTTGGCATTAGACATAGGAGGAACAAATACGAGAATTTCTTTTATAGAAATAAAAAATAAAAAGCCAGTTATAACAAAATTATTAAAAAAATTCACAAATGAAATAAATGATTTGGCTGCTTTTATTAATGATTTTAATAAAAATACTTGTAAAGAGTGTTGTGTTGGTTTTGCAGGTCCAGTTATAGGAAAAAAATTAAGATTAACAAATGCAAATTTAGAAATTGATGTTGATGACTTAAAAAGAAGAACAAATTTAAATATTATTTTTATTAATGATTTTCATGCTGTTGGCTTAGGTGTAAAATACCTAAACGAAAAAGAGTTTTTAATTTTAAACAAAGGAAAAGGTTTTAACAATAATGTTGAAATGGTTGTTGGGCCAGGAACTGGGTTAGGAAAATCTTATATTATAAATAATAAAGTCTATCCTTGTGAAGGAGGCTTAACCACATTAGGAATTGAAGATATACAAGATTATGCTTTATTGGATTATTTAAAAGACAAGCAAGATTTAAAAAACAATTCGCCTGTTTATTATGAAGATGTTATTTCAGGCGATGGATTAATAGATATTTACGATCATTTGGAAATTAAAACTAACATGAAGCTTAATTTAAAATTAAGAAGCTTAATAAAAGAAGAGCCTGTAAATAAAGCAAAGATAATTTCAAAATATAGTTCAAAAGATAAATTGTGCGATATGACCTTGCATATTTTCACAAAGTTTTATGCAAGATTTGTTAGAGATTCAGCTTTAAATTTAATTTCATCAAAAGTTTATTTAGTTGGCGGAATTTCAGAAGCAATAAGCAACTATTTAGAAAAATATTTTATGAAAGAGTTTTTAAGGCATAGAAAATATTCAAGTTTATTAAAAAAAATAAATGTGTCTGTAGTTTTAAATCAAGATGTTGGTATTTTAGGAGCAGGTGCTTTGGCTGCAAATCTAGTTAATAAATAATAGTAATAAAAAAATAATAATGAAAAAATAAATAAGATTAATAAAAAAATTATGTGAGGTAAAAAAATGGAAGCATATTGTGTTAAATGCAAAGCAAAAAAAGAAATGGCAGATGCAAAAGAAGTAATAATGGATAATGGTAGAAAAGCAATGAAGGGAAAATGCCCTACATGTGGAACAGGAATGTATAGAATTTTGGGAAAATAAAAATATTAATATTCTAAATAATTTTTAAAAAAGAAATTAAATTTTTTTATTTTAATTTTTTTTTAAAAAAAGAAAATTTTAATAAAAATTGAATAAAATAAATTAAAATTCTTCTGAATCTTGTTGTTCTTCTGCAACTTCTTCAGTTTCAGATTCTGTTTCTTCAGTTTCTTTTTTTTCAGATTTGCCAACAACTTCAGCAAATCCAACTTTTTTTAAAACTTTTGTTACTCTGACTTTGACTTCATCATTAACTTGTGTTCCAGGAACTACTAATACAAAGCCATTTTTTTTAGCAATTCCATCGCCTTTTTCTCCTAAGGCTTCTATTCTAACATCTAATTCTTCTCCTTGCTTAACAGGAGCCATATTATTAAATCTATTTCTATTTTGTTTTTGGTACATATTTAATTACACCTAATATTTTTATAATAAGAAAGAACTTTTAATTTATAAAATTATGCTTAAATAATTTAAAAATAATTTATTAAAAATAAGATTATATTTTAAAAAATAAAAAAGAAAAAAATCTTTTGTTTATAATTTATGTTTATGCATCTTTTAATCCTGAGGTTTCTACAATAAATATTGCTTCGCCATCAGGCAAATTAGGACTATCAATTAATTTAGCTACTCTTGTATTTTTTTTGCCTTTTCTTAAATAGACTCTAAATGTTGAGGAATGTGCAACAACATGACCTCCAATAGCAGCAGTTGGGTCGCCAAAAAAGACATCTGGTTTTGCCATTACTTGATTTGTAACATAAACTAATAAATTATAGGAATCTGCTAATTTTAATAAATCGTGCATATGTTTGTTTAATTTTTGTTGTCTCTCTGCTAATGTTCCTCTACCTATGAATTCTGCCCTAAAATGTGCTGTTAATGAATCAACTATAACAATTTTTACATTTAATCCTTGTTTTGTAATTAATTCAGCAACTTTTTCTGCTAAAAGCATTTGATGATCTGAGTTAAAGGCTCTTGCAACTTTTATATTAGATAAAACTTTATCAGGATCTAAATTTTGTCCTTTGGCTAATTCAATTATTCTTTCAGGTCTAAATGTATTTTCAGTATCTATGAAAACAGCAACAGCTGTTGGATCATTTTTTTGACATTGAACAGCTAAGGAATGTGCTATTTGAGTTTTTCCAGAACCAAATTCGCCAAAGCATTCAACTATTGCTCCGGATTCAAAGCCACCACCAAGTAAGTTATCTAAGTTTTTAGATCCTGTTGATATTTTTAAAACATTTTGCCTCTTTTTTAAAATGTCTGTTCCAGATTCAAAACCCATTTTTAATGCAGATCTTGCAGCATAAATTATTTTTTTTGCAGCAGCTTCTGTTATTTCTGCAGCTTCAACTAATTCTCCTGGAGTTGCAACAGCCAATGCCATTAAATCTTCATAACCAGCATTTGATAATTTTTCAGCTGTTGCTGGGCCAACACCTGGCAAATCCATTACTGTTAGTTCTTCTGTTTCCATTTTTTCGTTTTTTTCAGACATGTTTTTTACCTCATTTAATTCATCATTAATCAAGTTTTCATCTAAAACAATAACTTGTTTAACATCATCATTATCTTTTTTAATTTTCATAATAATCACCTTTTTATAAATTTATTTTTTAATTTTTTTTATTCATAATTTTTATTTTTTAATTTTTTATTTTTAGTAAATTTTATTAATTCCTTTATTAAAAAAATAAAAAAAATCAGAGGATTAATCCTCTGAAATGTCTTTTATTGCTAGATACTCATATGCTTTTTGCAACACAAGAACAGCTCTTGGCAAATCATTAAATCTTAATGAATTTGTTGTTTGCCATTCACCATTTTTTTGATAGCTTCTTTCAAAAGAAATAGTGCTATATTCAACAACAGAGCCATTTTTTTCTGTTTGGTTTTTCCAAATTGTGGCACTTATTGGGCCTATTCTAAATTTTTTTTCTGGCAATTTTGTGCCAACTTCTTTAATTTCTTTTGTATTTTCTTTTACAAAGTTTTCTTTTTTGTAGTTTTGCATTTTTATGCCTCCTTCCTTTTCGGTTTTTATTTCAAAGTCTCCTTAAATTATGAGTTATTGCATTTTTTTATTTTTTTATGCAATGCTCCAGAGACCGGAGGGCTTGTTCGAACAAGTTAAGATGTGTAAAACATATTTAATTTAAATACCTCACAGCAGAATGTCTAGTGTGTCCTGTGTAAAAAAATAGAGAATAAAATAATGTCCATTGGTAAAAAAATTAAAAATTTTTGATACTTTTAATTAATTTTTTTATTCTGTTTTACTATTTCTATTTTTTATTATATTTTTTATAAATTATAAATCTAATTCATCTATATCTTTTATTTCTTCTAATAAATCATTTAGTTCTTCTTCTGTGTTTTTTTCTTTTCTTTTATTTTTGATTTCTTTATTTTCTTCTGTTTCTTGATTTAATTTATTTTTGTTAATATCTTCTTTTGTTTTTTGATTGTCTTTTTCTTTATTTTTTTCTTCATTTGTAGCTGATTTTATTTTTTCAATTTCTTCTTCAGGATTAGGATCTATAAAAACTAAGTTTGGAACAAATTCAAGTCTTTCATACATGTTATTTTTATTTACTCTGCCAACTAATTTAATAAACTTTCCAATTAAATCTGTTTTTATTTCTTCAAAGTTTCCTCTGCTATCTAAAATTTGCTGGTCTGTCATTTTTAATAGATTTTGCAATTGGTTTTTCCATAAAACAACTCTAATTGTGTCAGTGTTATCATCCAATATCAAATTTAAAACATAAGAATAAGAAGGATTTATTGTGCCATGTTGCTCACATATGAAATCAGAACCATTTGATTTTGCTCTTTTTCCACATTCAGGGCAAATTTCAAAATATTTAGGATCAAAAACATTTACAATTATTCCTAATAATTCTATATTTTCATCTCCTTCTTTTAGCTCATTTATTTTTTTTCTTATGTTTTCTCTTTTTTTAACTTCAATCTCATTTTCTATAAATGAAATTTCTGCTTTATCCCCTAAATGAAGCTCTGCTTTTCCGTTATTTTCTCTTGAATAGGCATTTTCTATTTTTATTGATTGTCCTTCTGAAATATTTTTTAATAAATCTGCTTTATCATTCCATGCAACAACTCTTATTATGCCTGTTTCATCACCTATTAAAAATGAGCCAATTTTTCCTTTTTTGTTGTTTTTGTCAAATTCTTTTATTTCATAAATTTTTATTATTTTTGCTTCAACTTCAATATTTTTTATTCCTGGCAAAATATTTTTTATTTTTATTTTTCCCTCATCTTCAAATAATTTTACACCTAGTTCTGTTGCTAAGATATGTGCGGCACCTTCCTCACTTATTAGGCCAGATAATAAATCCATTTTGTCTTTTATTTTAGAATTAATTTCTTTTTCAGTTAAGCCTGTAGTTTCTTTTATTTTTTCTTTTATTGTTGATAAGGGCAATTTATACATTTTTTCACCATTAGCTTTTTTCAAAAAAAATTTTTTTAAAATAAAAAAATTATTAAACTTTAAAAAGATATATGTATTAAAAAATAAGGTATATAAAAGAATTATTATATAAGCATAATTATAAATAATAATAAAAAAAACATTAATCAAATAAAAAAAATTAAATAATTTAAAAATGGCAGATAGTGAAACATGGACATTAAAATATGTTGCAGGAATTTTTTTAAGTTTAATTATTATTATTAGTTTATTGAGTTTTTCTTTTAATTATTTTTTTAATAAAAAGGTTGCAAAAGAAAATGAGATTATTGATTTAGAAAGGCTTGCTTTAGAATTAAAAGATTTAAGAGAAAATGAAGAATTAAGTATGCCTATTTTTGGAACAAATTATAATATTTTTATAGTTCAGACAAAAAAATCAGAAAATTTAGGCTTATCATGTAAAAAAGACAGCAATTATTGTGCTTGTGCAAAAAAAGGTAATTCTATACTTTCTTGCAAGGAAATTTATACAAAAGCAGATATAAAGACCACAGAAATAAAAGTTGACAAGAATTATTTAAAATTAAATTATAATGAGTATATAGAAATAAATTAGTTTAATAATTATGCTTAATAATTATATTTGTTTCATAATATTGTTATTTTTTATTGTTCTTTTTTTAAAATATATTTTAGCATTTTTGATATGCAGTTCCCTTTACTTCGGTTGCAGGATTATTGCATTTGTTTCTGCAAAAGGCAGTTTCAATTAACATATCATCAGAACAGCCATTTTTCTTCATTATTTCAGCTACTTTATCAGCTTTTAGCCATTGATTATTGACTTTAAAGCAATAGTATCTGCTTCCTGAATAATATTCAGCTCCAAATTCTGATTCAACACTTGAAGAGCAAGCTTTTTGCAAATTATGAGTTAGCTCATGAATAAATAATTGCGCTAAATAATTTGATGAAGCGATCTCTAATTTTTCTTTTTTACAATAAATCCCCCAACCATGACAACCATTATGAACCCAACACCAAGCATATTTTTTTATATCATCTGTGCAATCATTATATAAAGGCAAAGTTCCTTTCATTTTATTTTTTATTTGTTCAAAAATTGAAAAATAACTTCCTTTGTATTTTATATTATCTTTTTTTATTGTTTCTGTTTTTTTAGTATCAATATTTATTTTGTTATTTAGGTTATTATTTATATTGTATATATTTTCATTTTTAGAATTTTGATTTTCTATTTTTTCATTTTCAAAATTTTCTTTGATATCTTTTATTATTTTTTCTTCAGTATCAAAAATAAAATTTTCAATATTAATTTTATTATTGTTAATTTGCAAAGCAAATTTTAAATTTAGAGGCTTTAATTCATATTTTTTTTCTTTTGTATTATAATAATTAAAATATTTATTTGTTTGTATGCAAAATTTTAATATGTTTGATTTTTCATATTCATCAGGCTTTTCTATACAATCTGTTCCATCAAAAATTTTATTTTTTTCATAGCAATTTTTTTCTATTTCTTGATTAGGGCAATAATCTAAAAAAATATCTTTCTTGTTTTTTTCATGGTCATATTTATTTATTATTTCATTAGCACATTCCCTAAAACTTTTTTCATTTTTGCAAAATATTTTTTTATTTTCACTACAAGTTTGTTTTTCATTTTTTTCATTTAAGCATTCAAAATTTTTATTTGAATTACAATCAATTAAATCAAAAGAACAATCATAAATCTCTTTTAATAAAATATTTGAAAATTCATATTCTTCTTCTATTTGGCTTATATCTATATTATCTAAATCTATTTTATAAAAATCATTTAAATAATAATAGCCATTTTTATTTATTATTAAATTTTTATAATCTTTTATTTGGTTATTTTTTTCCTTATTTTCTTCATTTATTTTTTCTTTATTTTCTGTTTCTTCATTTTCTTGATTTGTGTTTTCATTATTAGTGTTTTCATTTATTAAGTTAGAATTGCAAAATGAATATTTTTTATCACTTGGACAAGAATTTAAAAATAATTTTTTGTTTTCATTAACTAAATCAACATAATTTTGAATTCTTCTAGCAATAGGTGTATAGCCATCATATGGATTATTAGGATTAAAACCATTATGAAAAATATTTAACTCTGTGTTTGCTTCAATTAAGCAAGGATACATGTCTTGTTTTTTTTCAAAACATTGATTAAAAATATTAACATTTCCATTAGCTTTTTGAATCCATTGGTTTCTAAAAATTGATGCATGGCAACCCCAACCATTATAGGCTCTTATTGCTAAATCCCAGCCACTATAAATAACTTTTTTTTCAGGCAGTAATTTATAATTTTTGCAATAATATTCTTTTTTTGAATTAGGATTTAAACAATTCATTGTTTTGCATTTACTTATAATTTCTAAAATTCCTGCTTCAATATTATCATCTAAATTATAAACATTTAGTTTATGCCCATCTTTAATGCTATAGCCCCTATTATCAATATTTCCTGTTATTTGCATTAAACCTATTCCCATATCTCCACTAACAATAACTTTTCCTTGTTTGTCCCAATGTCTTAATCCAGTTTCTGTTTCAGCAAAACCTAAAACAAAAGAGCCACATATAGGATATTTTTCTTGGTATTTTTCTGTTATTTCACAAACCCTGTTTATTATTTGGTCTTTGTTTAATACAGGTTCTGATAAAACATTCTTGCTTGAAATTATAAATAATAAAAATATTATTGAGATTGCTATAATCTTTTTTTTATTTATTATATAAAGAATTAAACTTATTAAAATTAATATTATAAATATTATCAAAATTAAAATTACAAATTTATTTGAATTGATTTTTTTTGATTTATCTTCTTTTACTTTGCATTCACCTTTTATACAACACCTATCTGTGTCAGAAACATTTATAAAATAGCCTGTACATGTTTCGTTTAAAGAACAAATTTGTCCTAAAAAAATTTCACAAGTTTCAAATATTTCTTCTTGTTCTGCTTGATAATTTTTATCACAATAAATGCAATTGCAATCATAATCATATTCCTGACAATCTAAATCACATTTATTATCAAAATCTAAATCGCAATAATTATCTACTGAGCTTTTTTCACAATCAGAGCATAATAAATTATTTTCTGATATTTCTTCATTATTCTCACAAATATTATTAAAGTTGCAATAATTAATTTCAATTATATTATTGTTTAATTGGATCTTTTTATAATATTTATTAAAAATAAAAACATTTATTTCGTTTTCAAAAAAAGGATGCTCTTTTATTATATTATTGTTTTCATCAAAAAAATAAATAATGTTGTCTGTTTCTTTATTTATTGCTCCTGTATAAAATAAGTCTTTGTAATAATCATTATATTTAAAAAAAGAGTAAGTTAAGTTTGGGTAAATAGCTATATATGTTTCATTATTATTAAATTCAAAAAAACTAAAATTAATTTCTTCGTTAGAATAATTTTCTATAAAAAAATTATCATCATATGGTTTTGGAATAAAAATAATTTCATCATAATCTATATCATTTTCTAGGACATTTTTTTCTGATTGAGCTTTAATTGAAGTAGATATAAAAATTAATGTAAAAAAAGTAATTAAAATAAATAAACTAAATATTTTTCTTAAAAAAATTATTTTTTTATATTTTAGTTTCATTTTTTTATTATCTTATTAGCTTTTTTTAAGTTATAATTTAATTTATAATTTATTATTATTATAATTTAGTATTTTCCTTTTGACTTTTTTATATTTCTTTGTAAATAATATTTCCAGCACAATTTCCACCATAAGATAATGAGGAAGGATAAATATTATTTTGATATGTGTTTCTTGTTATTACTAAATATTTTCCATATTTTCTTAAACTTGAATAAGCCGCAGGGCTTGGATATGGTTCATGAACAATTATTTCATTATTGGAATAGCCAACAACTAAAAAGAAATGCCATGCTCTGCTTAAAGTTCTTGCAGTCTCTTTATTATATTGAGGCATATGAACTAAAACAATTATTGTTTTTCCTGTATCAATATATTTTTTTATTGACTCAAAACTTATGTCTGAAGTGCAATAAGCATTTATATTATTTAATTTATTTGCATAATTTGAAATCCTTGTTGTAAGTGTATAAGTACGAATTGAGCCAATATTTTTCCAGATTTCAAATAAATCATAATTAGTTTTATGAAATCCATCTAATGCCATTTTTAATGAGGTAGGCCCACAGCCTGCATAACAAGCAGCAAAATTAAAGCCTGAAAAATCGCATTGTGCATAAAAAGGAAAATTCAATTTTTTTGTTCCGGGTGGGCAAGGAGCATTACAACAAATGTTTGAGTTACATTCTGGATAGTTATCTCCAAAATAATTTTTAACTAAATTTCTATTGGTGCCGCAATAAGAACAGATATTTTTTTCATCTATATCTTGTGTTTTTCTATCATCTTGTTTATTTTGATTATTTATACTAACTACATTATTATTATTATTATTTATTTCATTATTTTTTTCAGGTTCAAGATTTAAAATATCTTTTTCATACTTTAATGATAATTCAGAATCACTAATACAATTTTCTTTTTCAACTTCTTTATAATAATAAGAATTATCAAAACCATAATATTTACTTAATTCTGAGCATTCTTTTTCTGTTAAAAAATAATTTATAAAATAGCCATTTGAAAGAGAGCAACATTTTCCATTAGTTATCGGATTTATTTCTGAAACTAATTTATTTTTTTGTTTTGCAACAATTGAAAATAATTCATTGTCTTTATTTTTAAGAAAATAAAAATCAAAATTTGGAAAAGGCTGATTTATTTTTTCAAAATCTTTTTTAATTTTTTCTTGGTCTATTTTTTTTATGTTGTTTAAATCAATTTTACAATTATTGTTTATTATTTTATAGCCATAATATTCTTGTTCACAATCTGAAAAACTATTTTCTAATTGGTTGTTTAAATTTTCAAGAAAGCTTCTTTTTATTAAATCATTAACATAAAAATAAAATTTTTCACTATTTTCATAAATTTGCATTATTTTGAAAGTATTTAAGCCAAGAGAATCAGAAAATGAATTATATTTATTGTATAATAATGTTAAGGCAGAAAAACAAAAAATAGCAATAACAATAAAAAAGAATGGTGAAAATTCTTGAGCTTTTTTTATAAAAATTTTTTTCATTTTTAATTATATCTAATTTATATACAGTTTATTTATACATAAAATATTTTTTAAATTTAATAATATTTAAAGAAAAACTCCTTAATAAAGTATTTGGTTGAAAAGTGTTTTTTAAAAAATTAAAGATAATATAAAAAATATTAATAAAATTCTTTTTTTATTCTATCTAAATGTTTTTTATTAATCCTTATTTTTTCCAATACTTGTGCTAAAGTCATTTCTAATCCTTTAGGCCTTTTTTTGAAAAATTTATCAATGTCCTTTTCACTTTTTTCATCACATAAAACAGCTAAATTTCCAACAACTCTTCTTAAGAGCATTTTTGTTTCTCCTAATCTTTTATCAAGTTCAACCCAATTTTCTTTTATAAAAGGCCAGAGCATTTTTTTTGCAATTGGATTTCCAGATAAGCCAGAAGCAGGATATAAAATATCTGAAAACCTTATTTCATCTGAAAGCATAAAATCAAAGGTTTTTTTCAATAATTTTTCATCTTTAAATGAACATAGAGAAAGCAAAAATCTGACTTTTTCTTCTTGTGTTTTTGCGTTTCTGTAAAAATCTAAGAATTTATTATATAATGTTTCTGAATTTTCATTCCATGCCATAATACTAAAAACAGGCGATTGTAAATCAGGGTCTAAACTATTCTTATCTTTGTTTTTTAAATAATTTTCAAATCTGTTTTTTGCTTCATTTATTATTTCTTCATTACCTAATTTTCCCAAGAATGAAAGAACTTTTGCTCTTAACATTGGTGTTGTATGTTTTTCGTTTTCTTTTTTATCCCATTTTAATTTTTTAAATGCTTCTAATAAAAATTTTTTATTAAATTCAGAAATCTGATTATTTAAATTTTCATAATAAGTCAAGTAATAAAGAGAAGCTAAATTATCTAATATGTCTGAACAAACTAAAAAATCAATATCTCCTTTATAACTTTCTACAAAATTTAAATAATCTTTTGTTTTTATTTCGCCTGATTTTGCTAATGCATATAAATCATTTTGTAATGCCCATCTGTCTATATTAGAAAAATTTGTTAAATTGTTTTTTAAATAATCTAAATCTTCTTTTGCATATTTAATTCTATAAAAGCCATAATAATTTTCATTAATTAAATAAGGAGATATTTTTTCTGTTTTTGTTTCTTTTTCTAGTAAGAAATCTGTTTTTGTGTTTTTTTCAATGAAATTAATTTTAACAGGAATAAGCCATTTTTCATTTGTTTTTTGTTTTTCTAGCAAGAATCTTTTTTGTTTAATTAATAAATATGTTTTATTTTTTTCTTTTTTTTCATCTACAATTAATAAAGGATAGCCTGTTAATTTAATCCAGTTTTTTAAAAATTTTTTAACCGGCTTTTTTGAAACATATTCCCAAGAATTCCATAAATCAATTGATTCTGTGTTTTCATATTTGTATTTGTTTAAGTAATGCTTTACTCCTTCAATAAAATATTTTTCTCCAATATAATAATTTAACATTCTTAAAATACTGCCGCCTTTGTCATAACTAATATCATCAAAAATTTCAGCAATTTCTTTAGGTGTTTTTACTTTTGCTTCTATTGGATGTGAGCTTTTTAATGAATCTAGCCTCATTGCACTTTCAGTTGAGTCTGATAAAAACTGATCCCAAAAATCAAATTCTGGAAAGACATCAGCAACGGCTTTTGTTGCCATATAAGTAGCAAAGCTTTCATTAAGCCATAAGTCATTCCACCATTTCATTGTTACAAGATTGCCAAACCATTGATGTGCTATTTCATGTGCAATAATTTCAGCGATTCTTTGTTTTGTTGCAGTTGAAGAAATTTTTTCATCAAACAATAATGCATTTTCTCTAAATGTAATTGAGCCCCAATTTTCCATTGCCCCTGCTGCAAAATCAGCAATTGCAATTAAATCCATTTTTGGCAATGGATAAGGAATTTGAAAATAATCTTCATAATATTTTAAAAACTTTTTACCTAATTCTAAAGCAAATTTTCCTTGCTCTTTTTTTCCAGGTGTTGTAATTACTCTAATTAAAGTTTCTTTTTCTTTGTTTTCTATTTTATTTATTAATTTATCTTCAATCCATTCAAACAAGCCAGCAGATAAATAAACTAGGTAAGTGGACATTATAGGTGTTGTTTCAAAAACATAGGCTTTTTTTGTCTCATTATTTTTTTCAATTAAATTAATTTCTTTAACAGGCATATTTGAGATTGCGGTTTCATTTTCTTTTGTTATTATTGTTATGTCAAAAGTTGCTTTATAATCTGGGTGATCTAAACAAGGAAAGGCTCTTCTTGCATCTGCTGCCTCAAATTGTGTTGTTGCCATAAATTTTTCTTTTTTAGAATTTGTTTTTTCATCATAAATATAATATTTGCTTCTGTAGAAACCAACTAATTGATCATTTAAAGTTCCTTTAAAATCAATTGTTATTTTTATTTTTCCAGAAACTTTTTTTTTTAAAGTTAATATTAATTCTTCTTTATCCTTGTCTAATTTTATTTTTGGTTTTAATTTTTCATTCTTATAAATAATTTCACAATTATTTATTTCTAGATCAGCAGAATTTAATGTTATTTTGTTAGAGGGTTTTGTTTCTAAAGTAATTTCAGCATTTCCATTAAAATAAAATTTTTCTAATTCTGGCTCAAATGTTAATTTATAATTTATATTTTTTTTATTAATTTTTTCCATAATCTCACTTTTTATATTTTTTTTAAGAATTTTTTAAACTTATTTTATGTTTTAATTTTATGTTTTTATATTTTTCTTTATTATATTTATTTTTTAGGTTTATAATTTTTAAATATACAATTAGTTTCTATTTTTTTAAAATTTCTTATCTTTTATTATTTATTAGAAAGTTTTTTAATATTATTGTTTTTTAGTTTTATAGGGATTTTATATGATTATGAAAGCAACAGCAATAGCAAATTCTAATATAGCTTTTCTTAAATATTGGGGAAAACAGAATGAAGAATTAAATTTACCAATGAATTCAAGCATTTCAATGACATTAGATGAAAATTTAGCTACTAAAACAAGTGTTGAATTTTCTAAAGATTTTTTAGAAGATGAATTTATTTTAAATGGCAAAAAAGAAGAAGCTGAAAAATTAGAAAGAGTGAAAAATTTTTTAAATATTGTAAGAAAAAAAGCAAATGTTGAATTAAAAGCAAAAGTAATTTCTGAAAATTCTTTTCCAACTGGTTCTGGAATAGCTAGCTCTGCTTCTGGTTTTGCTGCATTGGCAGCAGCTTCAACAAAAGCATTAGGTTTGAAATTGTCTTTAAAAGAATTGTCTGAAATAGCAAGATTAGGCAGTGGAAGTGCTTGTAGAAGTCTTTATGCGGGTTTTGTTGAGTGGCGAGATTATTATTCAGTGCAAATAAAAGATGAAAAGCATTGGCCTGAAATTAGAGATATAATTGTATTAGTTTCAGTAGGAGAGAAAGAAATTAGTTCAAGAAATGGAATGAAACTAACAAAAGAAACAAGTCAAAAATATAAAGAAAGGCTTACTAAAATTAATTTAAGCTATTTTAAAATAAAAAGAGCAATAATTAATAAGGATTTTGTAAATTTAGCAGAAGCAATTATGAAAGAATCTGATAATTTAAATGATTGTTTTTTAGATACTAAACCAAGCTTAAATTATTTAAATGAAAAATCTTATGAAATAATAAACTTTATTAAAAAAGCAAATTCAAAATTTATTAAGGCAGCATATACTTTTGATGCAGGGCCTAATGCACATATTATTACACTAGATAAATATGTTCCTGAAATTACAATAGAATTAAAAAGAAAAAAATTTAATTTTTTAATTTCAAAGCCAGGATTAGGAGTTAGATATTTATGAAAGTAAAATCTTATGGCAAAATTTTGATATTTGGTGCTTATTCTATTTTAGAAAGAGGCAATTTAGGATATGTTGCAACAATAGATAAAGGCAATATTACAGAAGTAAAAGAAACAGATTCTGGCAAAATAGTTATTGATTTGAAAAATTTTCAAATTTCTATAAATGGCATTTACAAAAATAATTTTTTTCAATTAGAAAAAGAAAATGATTCTTTAGTATATATAAAAAATGCAATAAATTATAGTTTTCAATATTTGTCTTTTAAAAAAATAAAAATAAAAAATATTATTTTAACAAGTGTAAATGAGCCAGAGTTTAATATTAAAAATCAAAAAACAGGATTAGGCAGCAGTTCTTGCTCAGTTGTTTCAGCTGTTTCTGCTATTTTAGCTTTGCATGATATAACTGATAGGAATATTGTTTTTAAAATTTCAAGATATGCACATTTTAAAGCACAAAATAATTTAGGCAGTGGCTATGATATTGCAGCTTCTTGTTTTGGCAGTCATTTTTTTATTTCTGATACCTTGAATTCCAATATGGATTTTTTTCAATATTTAAAAAAAGAAGACAATTATATAAAAAAAGAATTTGAATTTCCCTATTTATTACAACCTATATTAATATTATTAAAAAGACAGGTTTCAACAAAAGAATTTATAAAAAAAGTTTTTAATTTTAAAGAAAAAAACCCTAAAAAATATGAGTCTTTTATTTTTGAATATAATCAGATAAACAATAAAATAAAAGATGCTTTTGAATATAATGATTTAAAAAAAATTAAAGAGTTATTAGAAGAAAGCTGGAAAAAAAGAAAAGAATTAGGGATAATGGCAAAAATAGATATTGAAAAGGATAATGAAACAAAGTTAATAAATAACTTAAAAAAAAACGGTGCATTTACAGCAGGGATTATTGGTGCTGGCGGTGATAGTATCTTGGCATTATGCCTCTCAAAATATGATAAAGATAAATTATGCAATTATTTAGATGAATATAGTATAGATTTTATTAATTTAAATTTTGAAAATAAAGGTTATGAAATATTACCTAAATAGAATATTAAATATATATTTTTTAGAAATTACATTTTCAGCAATCTTTATATTTCTTTTATTATTTTTTTAAAATATGCCAATAGGTATTGTTTCATATGGTTGTTATTTGCCTATTTATAGAATTAAAACAGAAGAAATTGCAAAAGCACATTTTCAAAATCCAATTTTTATAAAAAAATCTCTCAACATTGAAGAAAAAACATTGCCAAACATTGATGAAGATTCTGCTACAATGGCTGTTGAGGCAGCTAAAAATTGTTTAAATTCTCTTGATTCTCTTGATAATTTTAATAGAGATGACATAGGTTCAATTTATTTAGGAAGCGAGTCTCACCCTTATGCTGTAAAGCCAACAGGATCAATTTTGGCTGCCGCTTTAAAAATAAAAAATTATTCAACTGCAGATTTGCAATTTGCCTGTAAGGCAGGAACAGAAGCAATAAAAATTGCTTTATCAGAAGTAAAATCAAATTTTGTTAAATATTCTTTAATAGGTGGAAGTGATACAGCACAAGCAGAGCCGGGCGATATTTTAGAATATAGTGCAGGAGCAGGAAGTGCTGTTTTTTTAATTGGAAATGAAAATGTTATTGCAGAAATAAATCATTTTACTAGTTTTACAACAGACACACCAGATTTTTGGCGCAGACAACATGAAAAATTTCCTAAGCATGCAGGAACATTTACAGGAGAGCCTGCTTATTTTAAACATATATTAACAGCAACAAAATTATTATTTGAAAAAGCAAAAACAAAACCTGATGATTATGATTATGCTGTTTTTCATCAGCCAAATGGAAAATTTCCTTTTGAAGTAGCAAAATTATTAGGCTTTAAAAAAGAACAAGTAATGCCAAGCATTTTAGTTAATAAAATTGGAAATACTTATTCAGCAAGCTCGTTATTAGGATTATGTGCAGTTTTAGAAATTGCAAAACCAGGAAATAGAATTTTATTAACTTCTTATGGTTCTGGAGCAGGAAGTGATAGTTTTGATATTACAATAAAAGATGAAATATTAAAATTTAGAGAGTTAAAAAAAAAAAATAAAACAAAAAGCTTGGATTATTATTTAAATAAAAAAATTTATGTAGATTATTTTACTTATTTAAAAAATACTGGGAAATTTTAAGAAATAAAATGAGAAAAGTCGCAATTATTGGCATAGGATTAACAAAATTTGGAAATCATTGGGAAAAAAATGCAATAAATTTAGCAGTAGAAGCAGGAACAAATGCAATACATGATGCAGGAATTCATAAAAAAGATGTTCAAGCAATATATGGCGGAATAATGTCTGGTGCTTTATTTAATAATCAAGAGCATTTTGCCAGTTTATTTTCTGATTATTTAGGATTTAAAAATATTCCAAGTGTTAGAGTTGAAAGTGCTTGTGCTTCTGGCTCATTAGCATTAAGACAAGCTTATATTGATGTTGCTTCTGGTTTTCATGATATTGTTGTTGCTGGTGGTGTAGAAAAAATGACTGATTTAAGCAACAACACTATTACAAAAGTTTTGGCAACAGCCTCAGACACAGAAAGAGAGGCAATTTTTGGAGCAACTTTTCCAGGAATTTATGCAATGATGGCTAGACTTCACATGCATGAATATGGAACAACCGAAGAACAAATGGCTTTAGTTTCAGTAAAAAATCATAAAAATGCATTAAAAAATAAATATGCACAATTCCATAAAGAAATTTCAGTTCAAGATGTTTTAAATTCACCTAAAATAGCAGATCCTATAAAATTATTAGATGCTTCTCCAATAAGTGATGGTTCAGCAGCAGTAGTTTTAGCTAGTGAGGAAATTGCAAAAAAATTAACAGATGAGCCTATCTGGATTATTGGAAGCGGGCATGCAACAGACACAATTAGTTTGCATGATAGAGAAGATTTATTAACAATAAAAGCAACTGTTGAGGCAGCAAAACAAGCTTATTTACAGGCAAAAATAGAGCCAAAAGATATTCAGGTTGCAGAAGTTCATGATTGTTTTACAATAGCAGAATTATTAGCTATAGAGGATTTAGGTTTTGTGAAAAAAGGAGAAAGTGGAAAATTTGTTGAAGATGCCCAAACAGAAATCGGTGGAAAAATTCCAATAAATCCAAGCGGCGGATTAAAAGCAAAAGGCCATCCTGTTGGTGCAACTGGAATTGCTCAGGCAATTGAAGCTGTTTTACAATTAAAAGGAAAAGCATGCAATAACACTAATGCAGAAATTGCTTTAACTCATAATGTAGGTGGCAGTGGTGGAAGTGCTTTGGTTCATATTTTCAAAAGATAAACTTTTCAAAAAACATATTACATAAAATAGATCTATTAAATAAATTAATTAAATATAATGATAAAAAAGATATAATGATAAAAAATGAAAGTTCCAAAAATATGGAGAAAAATTCCAGAATATTATTGTTTAATTGGAAAAAAATGTAAAGATTGTAATGAATTATTCTTCCCTAGCAGAGAGGTTTGTCAAAAATGCGGCTCTTTAAATTTATTGGACTATCAATTTAAAGGTAAAGGTAAAATAATAACTTTTACAATAATAAGAACAAATACAGAAACTGAGTTAGAAAAGCCTTTTAGAAAAACACCATATGTTTTAGCAATTATTCAATTAGAAGAAGGCCCAATGCTAACAGCAGAAATAACAGATCTAGATTATAAAGATTTAAATTTTAAAGAAGTTGAAATAGGAAAAAATGTTGAATTTGTTTTTAGAAAAATTGTTGAAGTTAATGAAAAAAGTGTTATTCAATACGGTTATAAATTTAAGCTTGTTTAAAATAACTTGTTTAAAAACAAAATGAAAAATAAAAAATATAATGATAATGAATTATTAGAACTATTATTAAAAGAAAAAATTAAGTTTCATGAATTAGATGAATTAAGCGAAAATGCTGATAAAATAAGGCTTGTTTTCTTAGAAAAAAAATTAAACATATGTTTAGATAATATTTCTAAATCTGTTTTAAGCAATGATGAAACTAAAGGAAACATTGAAAATTTTATTGGCTCATGCCAAGTTCCTTTGGGAATTGCTGGGCCTGTTTTAGTTAATGGAAATTATGCTAAAGGAAATTTTTATTTGCCATTAGCAACAACAGAAGCAGCATTAGTTGCCTCAGTAAATAGAGGCTGTAAATTAATAAATACATCAGGAGGTGCAGAAACAATTATTCTAAAAGATGAACAGACAAGAAGCTTATTATTTAAGGTAGATGATATTTATGAAATAAAAAAATTTTCTGACTGGATTGAAAAAAATTTTGAAATTTTGAAAAAAATAGGAGAGGAAACTTCAAATCATTTAGAAATAAAAAAAATAGAAAGTTATGTTTTAGGATTAAACATTTGGCTTAGAATAAAAGCATTTACAAATGAAGCAATGGGTATGAATATGATAACTATTGCAGGAAAAAAGATTGCAGATTACATAGAAAAAGAATATCCTAATAATCAGTCATTAAATTTCATTTCTGAAACAGGCAATATGTGTGTTGATAAAAAACCAAGTTTTATGAATTTGATAAATACAAGAGGAAAAAAAGTAATTGCTTCTGTAGATATCAATGAAAAAGACATAAATGAAATATTAAAAACAACATCAGATGAATTAATTGATTTAAATTACAGAAAAAATTTATTGGGAAGTGCTTTTTCAGGCTCTTTAGGATATAATGCACATTTTGCAAATATAATTGCTGCAATATTTTTAGCAACTGGCCAAGATTTAGGCCATGTTGTTGAAGGCTCTCTTGGATTTACAACAATAGAAAAGATTAAAAGAAAAAACTATAATGGGATTTTTGAAGGTATTAATGTTTCAGTAACTTTAAATAGTTTGCAAGTGGGAACAATAGGTGGCGGAACAAAATTAAAAACACAGCAAGAATGCCTTTCTATTTTATGTTGTAATTCCAAGATAGAAAAAAAAAATAGTGCTTTAAAATTAGCAGAAATAATTGCTTCAGCTGTTTTAGCTGGAGAAATCTCTTTGTTAGGGGCATTGGCAAAAAAAGAATTAGGCAAAGCACATGATAGTTTTAGAAAAAAATAAAAAAGGTAAAAATTATAAAATTTTATAAATTTATATTACTTAATAATTAAAATGAAAAAATCACAAGCAACACTATTTGTTATTATTGGTTTATTTGTTTTAATTATCTTATCTTTTTTTTTGAATTTTTATTTTAAAAAAACACAAAATAAGATTCTTTTTAATCAAATTTATTTTGAAAAAAATTTTGAAAGTTGTGTAAATAATTTAGTAATTACTG
>JAWBPL010000003.1:0-16627 GCA_038825025.1 Candidatus Woesearchaeota archaeon
ATACCAGCAAAAGGTGAAGGCGAAACTACAAAAGGCATATTGGTTGGATTAAATATATTAAGAATTAAATTTCCATTAACAAATGCCTTTAAATAAATGCCAGTGCTTGTATTTTCTATAATAAATCTTAAAATGTACCAAGTATTTGTCAATAAGTTTATACCAGTGTTTACAGAATTAAATCCAACACCATTTACTTTTGTAAATAAAAAAAGATTAGTAATTCCTGAATTTTCACCAGTAGTGTTTGACGGGTCATATCTAAAACCAATAGTATTGCCAAAATTAGTTTGAGGTAAACCAGAGCCAACGTTTGTAGGTAATATAGTATTTGATAAACCAATTTGAAAATAATTATTATTTGATAAAGAATTAAAATAAACTTTTGTTTCAAATAAAGTCCAATAAGAATCGTCAAACCTTAATAAAAAATTGCGAGAAGGTGTACTAACCGAATATCCAATTCCGCTTCTTGAATTTAAAGAAACTCCCGTTATGTTTAATTCACAACATCCAATAGTTCCAAAAAATTGAGTTAAATTAACAAAAGAAGATATACTACCAGTTCCCTGATTTGAAACAAGGTGTCCTACTGGAGTAAATGATAGTTCAAAGTTATTATGATATACAAAAAGTTTATTTGTAAATAATTCGTTTTTAAAAAACGCTTCATTTAAAAAATTTATATTTGAAAGTTCAGATTTCATATTACAAAATTACTGACCAATCTTGTATAACGCTGTTTAATATGTCAAAATTATTTACAAAAATAAAATTTGTGGATGGAATTGTATTTACAATGTTATCGCCTATATCTACTGTTGAAACACAATCAGACAATAATGTTACTTCAAAAGGTTCTGTGTTTAAAGTCCTTTTTACAAAATTATAACTTAACGAAACATTACTTTTATAAAAAACATTTTTAATTACTAATCTACATAATTGCGGTGAAGTATCTGTAATTGTAATAAAATTACTTCCGCTTATAGAATTTACAATAACATTATTTAATATTAAGTTACCTCCATTAGTAGATAATAAAGAATCAACATACCCAATTCCAAATATTGAATTATTATTTAATAATGTAAAAATACTCGTATTTTCAACTCTTAATAAATTATATTCATTATTTAATCTAAAAGGTATTTCCTCATTTACAATTTTTATTTCACTATCTTTTAATAAAAATATAACCCCATCAGACATAGAAGTTGTTTTATCTATTATACAGAAAATTCCTCTACTAAAAACTTTTCCTGTAAATGTAAACTTAGTATATGAACAATTTAAAAATCTAAAAATAGATGATGGATATTGATATGAATCGTTTATAAATTCATCACATTTAAAAATACCATTTATTGACGATAAATTACAATCATAAAAATTACGAACTAAGGAATAATCAGTAAAATAAATTTTTTTAACGTGTGAATAAAAATTAACTTTTGATGATTCAGAATAAAAAAATGTATTTCCTGCCGATAAATCTTCACATAAAAAATGAAAATCTATATCAGAAAATCTTATAGAAAATAAGATAACTCCAGATGCCACTATCTCAACTTTTTTAATTTTTATTTTAATTTTTGAATACAAAGAGTTATTTGTTTTTAATAAATAGCCACCTGTTTCTGAATAAAGTAAATTTGCCTCTATTTCTAAATTGCAATAGTTTTTATCAACAGAAAAAATCGTAGTTCCACTTTCTATGGAAATGTTTGCTTTACCTAACAACCTGAAAGTAACATATTCACCTAAAACAAATTGTCCAGACAAAAAATATAAAATGACATTTGGAAAACAATAAACTAATATATTTTTATTTATAGTAATTTTATTGTCAAAAAAATACTGACCCTCTAAAACAATAATAGTATCAGAATCAGTAGATACAGATATTGCGGTTTCCAAATCTTTGTATGGTAAAGTTATTCTGCCTTTTTGAGCAGTAGCATTATTTCCATTTGGACTAACAAAAAGTATATTTTTGTAAACTTCATTTACTGAAAGAGGTAAAGCAATAGTACCATTTCCAATAATTGAAGCATCAGTATAAACACCTGTAAAACCAGCACCCGAAGTATCGTAAGTACATATCCACTCATCAATATTACAAGGAAAAATAACAATAGATACCCCGTTTTGATTTAAAACTATACTTGAACTATTGTTTATTTTATCTCCACCAGTAGTAATTATTGTAATTGGATTATTTGATGCGTTATTGCCTATATCATTTATTATTATTTTCCTTTTGCTTTCTAAAAACTTAGATTCTTTTATGTTTGATAAAACTATATTAACAACAGCAACACTTGTATCTATATTTACTTTATCGTAAATATCTAAAATAGTATAAGTCCCACTTGTGTTTATTGTCAATATTTGGTTTGTCATTGATTTAAAATTTCTTTTAAAGACGTTTCACGTATAAAAGTTTTATCTTTATACACATATATTTTAAAATCAAAATTTTCATTTATTGGTTTAATCATGATAAAAATATCTTTAAAATCACAATTTAATTCCTCGCATATTTTTATCATAAAATCAGATATAACATTTGCAACGGCATCTTCTTTATTAAATAGAAAATCTATCATATTATTTTTTGTTTAAAAGGGTTAATAAATCTATATTATATTCGTATGGAAGTTTAAATTTAATAAAATATACCTTAATTATTAGATTCATTTTAATTAACAAACTTGCATTTTTGTTTGTTAAAATATCAGATAACGACATTTTTCCTTTTTCTAAAAAGTCTTTAAAATTTAATTTTATGTTTATGCCTATTTCGCTTTTACTATTTGGATAAATAACATTTTCAGAATAATTTACCATTTTTGTTAAATAAACATTATTTAAAAAAAGTTCATATTCCTGTTCAACTATTGAATATTTTATGTTACTTTTATTAGTAATAAATAAAAATAAATCAAAATCAATAAAATCTTTTGTTATTTTATTTATTTTTATTCTTGAAAAATTTAAAACATAATCCATTAGTTTGCAATACTGATAATAAAGAAAAGCACCAGTTGTCGAAAAAAGCAAAATTAGCAATGATAAATATTTTTTATTTTTCATTTTTTATTTTTCAATTCAGTAATTATGCCAATAATAGTAATTAAAAGAAAAGCCATTTGAATATAATTCATTATTTCGTTTCTTTTTGTGCTTTTATAAATTTCATCAATAATTTTATCTTTTTCTTTTTCCATTATTTTTTCTTTAAAAAAAATAAAGCCGTTAATAATAACAAGCCACCAATAATTAAAGGTATAAACTTTTTAAAGTTATTCCCATCTTCTTTTTTATCATCTTGCGGTTTAAGCGATTCATATAATTTACCAGTTTGTTCTGCATCTTTTGTTAATGATTTTGCTTCTTCTAATTTAGCATCTGATTTTGTTTGTCTTACTGCAATTCTTTTTTCTTTTAGTTTCATTCTATCTTCACGCCTTTTATCTTTTCTTTGCAATCTTTCTTTCCTTCTATCCTCTCTTTTTTCTAAAAATTTTCCAATAAAATAATCTGAATCTGTTTCTTTTAAAAAATTATCAAAAATATCTCCATCAATAAGTTCCATGTTAGGATTATTTATGGCAAGTGGAGTTAAATATTTTTCCATATTATTTTCTTTTATTTTTTTTGTAAAGATAAAAAATTAAAACCATACCAGAAATAATAAATAATGGTAAAACTACATTTTTAATCATTGATTTTTTTTTTAATTCTTCCTGTTTAATATTTATGCTAATATAGTCTTTTAAAAAACCAGCAATTTTTGCTGCCATCGCTTTACCACCTGTAACATCTTTATTTATACTTTCCAAACTTTTGCCCCATCCAGCGTTGGCATGATAAACTGCGTTTAAACTGTCTGTTAAATTTTTAAAATCGTTTATGTTATTAGCATTATATAAGTTTAATTTATTTCCTTTTTCTAAAAACCTGTTTTTAAAAAACAATATTGTAGCCTCTGCCGCTATTTTTGTATCATTTAATAAGTCAGGATTATTAACCAAATCTAATCCCATCATTTTTCCGTATTTTTCATAGGCATAACGTCCTGTTATTTGATTAAAACCTCTTCCCCTAAATTTATAACCATCGCCAGCATATTTATTACCAAGCAAAACTCCTGAATTAGCACCATAAACTCTTTCAAAAAATTCATAATCGTTTTGAGATAATTTTCTTAATTCATCATCAGACAAACTTTCTACTCTTTTGCCAAATATCTTTCTTATTCTTTCTAAACTTGTGTTTCTATATGATTGTTCACTTTTAGGTATAAACATACTTTCTTTGCCTATAATAGACAAAATTGCGGTTTGAGTATAAATATTAGTTATTCCATGTTTTATCATTGCTTCATAAAGCAATAATATATTTTTTTCTTGTTCTTTATTTAATTTCATAATTATATTTTTAATGCCACGTCTTTTGCTTTAACGTAACCAACCTTTGCTGATTTTCTTGATAATTCATTAAAATAAGGTTTTATCTGTTTTTGATTTGTTAATCCGACTTCAAAATAAAATTCATTTTCATCTTTATTATAAATAATAGATTTAACATAACCTATTACATTTTCATTGTCTATTTTTCCAATTATATCTTCATATCCCCAATCCCAATAACTTATTTTAGACGATGGTTTTGTAAATATAGCAGCAAATCCTTGATTTGATTTTGCAAAAATTGTCTTGTATAAAAAAGGTTTGTATTTTTCTGATTCAGAATAAATGATTGATTTTTTATTTTCTTTTCTTGTTATTGTGGGAGTGGTTTTATCTGTTTTTTTCTTTACATCTTGTTTTTCAACATTAACATCAGTTATTTTTTGTTTTTCTTTATCTTCTAAATTTTCACCATTTTGATTTCGTTTATTTTCATTTTTTTTTCTTTTATTAAAATAAGTTATTCCAGCAAAAGTAGCAACAATTGCCAAAATTCCTAAAAATAAAAAAGGTTTTGTTTTCATAGTCATTTTTTTTATATTCTATATTTGATTTTATTTTTTGCTAAAATTTTATTTAACTCAAATATTTCGTCTTTATTTAATTCATCATTAAGACATTGAATTAAATTTCCTTTAAAACTACCCATTAACCAATCAGAACCCCTTCCAGCCCTTATTTCCCTTACTCCGAAAGCCAAAGACAAACCCAAAAAATCGGCATCATTTTTTAAGTTTAAAAATACTTGAACTATTGCTCTAAAATCAGTTCCATATCCTTGCATTGCGGTTTCAATCTTATTAGCAAGCATCAATAATTGAGAATTGTTTAAACTGCTCTTTGTGTATTGATTTTTTTGAAGTTTATTAAACTCATCCCTTGTAAATTCCTCTTCTTTTTTTAAATCTTTTAACTCATTTGATTTTTTTATCTTTTTTGATATTTTTATGTAAACCATGAAAACTAAAAATAAACCACCAATAAAAACAGCACCTTTCAACTTTGGAGGTAAACCAGACCACCCTTCTGAAACAAAAGTAGTCATTAAGCCTTTATTTTCTTTTTTAATTATTGCCATATATGTTTATGAATTAAATGAAAAACATCCGAATTAAAAATTAAAACACAATAATCACTCCCACCATTTGTTCTTGCGTTAAAAATATTAACGCCAGTATTTGTAAATTCATCTCCAATAATTTGATTTGGTATATATGAACTTACAGGAGTTCTAATTATTGTTATGTTATTTGGTAATGTTTGATTGTTTGGTGTTAAAGTTATTTTATGAGTCATAATTGAAACATCAAAGTTTGATATTCTTTCTATTTCCTTTCCTATACCATTTGAAAGATAAAAAATTCCGCAATGTGATAAATCAACGGGAATGTTTAATGTATTTGTTGTTAAGTCAAATATTGAAGAATTATTCATGTCTAAAACAAAAGAAAAATCTGAATAACCAGAATTAGCGGTTTTGTTTTGTTCAACAACAATCGTCCTTGACCAATATCTTACTGCTTTATTTGATATATGGCATGAACGAATTAAAACGCCATTACAAGAATCTAATTGTATAATAGCACTTGAACTTAAAGTACAATTTTGTATTTGAACATTTCCGTTTGTTGTTAAAAATTCAACTTTTGATTTTGAACTTAAAAAATTGTTTATAAAATTTAATCCATCAACATTTCCAGATAAAATAACAGAACTATCTGTATTTATATTATTGTTTGAAAAAATGTTTGATGGAAAAAATATTCCATTTATAGTTACAGTTGATTCGTTAATATTGTTATTAGTTATTGTGCCTTTTATATTATTAAATGTTATAGTTGAATTTTTAAAATAATTATATTTTACTAAACCCGAATTTAACCTGCTTGTTGAATCATCAATTTGTGTGTTTATGAATATGTTATTAGTATAAACGCAATGTGAATTGCATAAATTTAAAATTATGTTAACGCTATAAACTTTATTGTCAAGAAAATTGTTATTTCCAAACGGAAAATAAACTAAAAATGATTCACTAACTCTTGGCAATCTTACTTCGTTGTTTCTTGTATCTATTCTATAAATAACTGAATTTGTGTTTATATCATAAGTAGAAAAACAAACTTCAAAAATAAAACCATTTGTTATGCTTTTAGGAAGTATTTGCCAGTTCGCAAAATCTGATGATGGTGCAGTGCCTATAAGTCCAGTTAAATTAACATAATGATTATTATTCCAAATAGCAACATTACCAATATTTACAGGTGGCATATCATTTGCCCATATTCCTACTGTTCCGATAAATCCAGAAACAGAAGAATAATTACCAACGCCTTGATAATCTGCGTTTAAATGCAAAGACCATCCGTGATTTGTAACTTGATTTTGGTTTATACCAATCAAAATAATTCCTAAATCTGTATTTATGGCATCAGTAACTAAATAATGTTGACCAGCAATTATTTGATTTGAAATTATTAAATTATTTAGTTGAGAAAATGTTAGTGCAATTATACTTGGATTAACAGTTACTAACGTCTTACTGCCTGTATCTGTTGCTGTAACGTAACCACCAACAAAATCAATAATTTGTCTTTGTGGTAAATTTGTGCTTTCATCTTGTATTTGATTATATCCACTGCCACCACTACCAGTTGTTGCAAACTGTTTTAATCCAAAAGAATTATTGTTTATTATTGATATTTCAGCAATTACTCCATTAGTATTTAAAGTAATTGAACTTGTGCCGTTAATTGTTTGTCCTGTGCCTGCATTTATTACAATATTGTTAGTTTGTGCATTATTTGATATATCAATAATCGTTATTTTTTGTAAATAATTAAAATAATTTTGAGGAATATTTAATAAATTTATTGTAACACCGCTTAATGAAGTATCGCAAAGTAATATACAGTCGTCTTTGTATATCAAAGAACCTGTACCGCTTATTACTCTTATGTTGTTTTTATATTTTTCTTTAAACAAGATTGACATATTTTTTTATTTTAATAATTTTTTATCATTTAAACATTCATTAAATAACAATCTTTTTAATTGGTATTGTTTAAAATAAAAACACATTGCAACATAAGTAAAAGGTAAAACGGTATATTCAATTATATCAACTCCATCAGGACAAAAACATCTGTTTAAAGTGTTGTAAATATCAAAATAAACTATATCTGAGAGATTTTGGTATGAATCTATGAAGTTATCTAAATTTAAAGGTTCTGAAAAAACCTTTCCTTCTATGTTTTTATTTATAAATTTTAAAGGTATTGCTCTTTGTTGAACAAAATTACCCGAAATTACAAACTTGGCATTTGGTATAAATATAGGATTAGCCAAAGAATAATGTAATAATTCAGAGTAACTTATTCCCTGACCTGATGCAACTTGTATTTTGCTGTTTATATCAAGTGAAGTTGACATAAAATAATCTAATGGAGAAGATGGATTAAATAATTCAAAATTAAAAGAATTAGGAGTGTCGTTATTAACAATTAAAACAAGTTCTCTTAACTTTTCACCTTTAAAATAACCTATATTCTTAATATTGTCTGCTTGATTGCTTAAAATAAATTTACTTACTCCCTGAATTATTACTTTTCTATCTCTTGGCACATATACTTTTGTTACTTTTCCAAATTTTTTTTGACTTAAAACTGTTCCTTTTTTAGTTTTTTTTATTTTTTTACTTAATTTTTTAGGATTGTATTTTAATTCTTGTTTTTTTCCCTTTATTGCACCCCTTATTTCTGAAATAACTTCATCTAAATTATTTCCTGATATATTACTAAAATCAATTTCATTTATTAAGACATCTTCATCGTCTAAAAATAAATGTATATCATCATTTACATCCTCATTGTTAAATTCGTAAAATTCTGCTTCTATGTTTTTTTTGTTTTTTTCTTCCATCATTTTATTATTTTTTGTGCATATTTTTCATTTTCAAATTCCTTAATATAATCGTTAATTATTTTTAATCTTTTTACGTTTTCATCTGTACTTGCATTTAAAAAAACATACCCAAAAACATTTATTGCATCTATTTTGGAAAATCCTAACCCTAAATAAAAATATAAACCGTTTATGTCTGCACCGCTCTCATATCCTTTTTCGTAACCAATTTTATTATTTTTGTACGCATGAGAATATTCATGTAATAAAATCACTAATCTCATAGGAATAGTATATTTATCAAATTTTTGCTTTGAAACCTCAATAACACCAGAACTATGACCTACTCTTGCAGGCGTATTTAATGTTACGTTTTTTTCTCTATCAATTATTTTGTTTAAAAATCTTATTTTGAACTTGTTGTTTTTAGAAAAAAACATAACCCCATTATTTGTTGCGTTTGTAAAACCGCAAATTTGTGCAAAGTTTATAGCAAATTGTATAAATTCTTTATCATCATTATCATAAGCAAAAACATAACTTACAAAAGGAATTTTATTAACCAAAACCTGTATGTCTTTATCTTTTTTATTATCCACGTTGTAAATATAAAAAATTAACTTCTTTGGAGAAACAGGAAAAGTAACTTTTATCTTTCTTTGACCGTTAACAATTATCTTTCTATCGCAATAATTTGAGTTTTTTTTTCCATAATCTGAACAAAAAACTCTTAACTTTTTTTCAGTATTTGTTTTAAAAATCAATTCTAAACTAAATTTTTCATTATTACTAAAATATTCAAAAGTAATCATAATGTCTTTTGATTTTTTCTGTAAAAATAATAACCTAATATTGAAGCACCTAAAACACCACCAATAATTTTGTTTGTTTTATTTGGTATTTCAATATAACCCTTTTTTTCCATAAGATAAACGACTAAAACTCCTAAAACACCACCTATTATTATACCATCAATTACTTTAAATCTTCTGTTTTTTAATCCTGTAAAATCTATTTTTTTTTCGTTTTTTTCAATATTTTCTTTCTTATCATTTTTTTCAGAAATCTCTGAAACCGAAAGTTTTTTTAAAAAGTTTACAGGTATAACAAAATAATTGTCAACTAAAACAAAAACAGGATTATATTTATCATCTTTTTTTAAAACACCCTTTATTATTTGACCTTTCTTAAAATGTTTATATGAAAAACTTTTTATTCCATTTTTGTTTATTACGTATGGACTGTAAAAATCTTTTTTTAAAATAAAATTTTCCATTATTTTTTTGTTTTAAGAAAATAATAAATTCCTGCTGCTAAAGCAATTATACCTATTGATAAAAAAACAATGTTTTTTTGTTTATTATTTTTTTTTGTTTCGGTTTGTTGTGTTTCTGGCGATTCTTGTTGTGTTTGTTGTTGTGTTTGTTGTTGAGCAGATAAATATTTATCTACACAACTTTGCCAAGCCCCTCTTTTCTTTTTTAAAAGTGGTTTTTTACCGCAAATTTTTTCTACTTCACTTTTTTCTTTTTTCCCTATATTAGAAATAACATTTGTTAATGCTTTAACACCTGCATCAGCAATTTGCTGTTGAATTTGCGTTTGTGATATAGTAGGTTTACCATCAGTGTTTTGATAAACTTCATTCAATATTACTTTTCTGTTTGTTATTATTTTCATATTGATATATTTATTTTTTTTTAAACATTAAAAAAAGAAATAAACAAAATAAAATTATGCTCCCACCAATTATCAATCTTTCTGTCTGCATTTTTTTATTTATGCCTGATTCAAATTTACGGTTTTCTTTATCCAATACTTTTGAAATAAGTTCATTTTTTGCACGTTGACGCTCAATTATTAGTTCTTGTTTTTTTTGTTTTTGTTCTAAGGCTGTTTTACCTAATTTAGACAATTCTTCCACCCCTTTTGCAATAGCGGTAACTTCTGAACCACTTAAATCATAATAATCATTTTTGGGAAACAAATTATTTATATGTGCATAAGTTATCTTAATTGCTTCGTCGTCTGATTTTATTTTTCCATTTTCTATTTTTGAATTTAAATAGTATATTAAACTTGCTTTTAATTCATCATTTTTGTTTATGTTTTCTGAAATTTTATCTGCTAATAACTTATTTGAAAATAAAGTGTCATCATCTAATTTAACACCATTGTTTTCTAAAATATTAACTACATCTGCTTTATTATAAACAATTATATCACTTAACTTTTCTAAAATCAAATCATCAACCCTTTCTGGATATTTTTCATTTATAATTTTAATCTTTTCGCAAAATTCCATTTTATTAAAATTTAATTAACAACCACACTTTCTTGAACAAATTTTAAAACATTTAAAACAAAAAGATGATTCCTGTTGTGATTCATTACTACTTTCTGGTTCTATAATAATTTCATTTTTACTAACTTTTGAAGGTAATCTTTTGTCTAAAATTGTTATTTTTCTTCTTTTTGCTTTTGATTTTTTTTGTGCGTTTGTTACAATTTTTCTTCTTCTTCCTTTTAATTCATAAAAATCACCACCATCTAATGAATAACTATCACAAAATTCTCCTTCAAAATTTACATATTTAGAAAGCAAGTTTTCTAATTCTGAAATTCTTTTCATTCTTAATCTCATCTTGTTTTCAATATCATTTGTTGGTAAATTGTTTTTTATTCTTTTTTCTCTTAAAATTCTTAATCTTGCCAACATTTCCTTATTGTATTCTAACTTGTCAGTTATTTTCTGTATTTTTTTAATTTCGCTTGTTCCTGTTAAATCAGAAATATCTTCTGAATTTTCTGAATCTTCATTTTCACTTTCATCATAATCTTCAAAATTACGTCCGTAATCTTGTTGTTGTTCATTGCTTCCGTAATCTTGTTGTTGTTCATTGCTTCCGTAATCTTGTTGTTGCTCATTACGTCCGTAATCTTGTTGTTGTTCATTGCTTCCGTAATCTTGTTGTTGTTCATTACGTCCGTAATCTTGTTGTTGTGTCGGTTTTAAATCTTCAAAATCTGTCTGTGGTAATTCTTTTTCTAATTCTGACTTTTTTAATTGCTTTCTTTTTAATCTCATTTGTTTTCTTGCAAGTTTTTTCTTTAATCTTTCTTCCATTAAAGCCCTTCGCATTTCCTTTCTTGCAAGTTTCCTTTCCTTTCTTCTTCTAATTCTATCTAATTTTTTTTCATTTCTTCTATCTTTTCTTAATTTTTTACGTCGAATTTTTTGTTGTTTTTTTTCTTCACGGCTTCTTTTTTTTCTAAATTCAGAATAAATTTCGTTTTCTGAATTAGTTATTACTTTATTAGAAGATATATCACCAGTCAATTTTATTACTGTTACAGACATAATTTTATTTTTTTCTATTTAAAACAAAATAAGAAATTGCAAGTAAAGCCAATGGTAACCCATATTTTATTGTTTTTTTTGGAGAATTTTTAACAAAATAATATGTTAAACCAGCAATTCCAATAGGCAAAACAATTTTCAAAACTTGTGCTTTTTTATTTGTTGTTTGCACTTGTTCATATTTTTTTTCAGATGTAACTGATGCTTGGTTTGTTTGTTTGCCGTCGGCTGAAAGTGTTATTTCTGTTGTTTCCATAGGTTTTGTGTTTTTTTGAAATATTATTTTTTTGTTTTTTAGTTCAATTATTTTATAAGTAAAATTTTTACTCTTTTTTAAACCTTCAAAATCTTTTGCTTCGCCTTGAATTATTGTTCCTTTTTTAATAATTTCATTTGTTTTTGTAAAATTTTTGTGTTCATCATTGTAAATCAAAACATCAGTATCATCAGTTATTAAAAAGTACTTCATTTTCTTAAAATTAACAAAATAAAACTTATAGACATTAAACCAATAATACCATAACAAACATTCGTTATTATTTTTTCATTTTTAATTATTAAAGATAAAATCTTATCTGTTTCATTTTCATTACTATCTACTCCACTTTTATTTAATTTTGTTTCGTCTTTTTGTATTTTTTCTGCATTTATTAAATTATACATTTTTATTATCCAATCTTTATGTGGGTGAATTTCATAAAATCTTTTTTCAATTTCAATCTTGTTTGAATTATCTAAATAAAGTTTAGAAAGTTTTAATTCTAAATCTAAATGATTTTTGGCATCTTCAATACCATAATCTTTTAAAATCTTTCTCGCCCCCTTTGTTGATTCATTTGATATAAGAGTGATTAAATTTATATCATCTTTTGCCCAATTACCTTTTTTATTTATGTCAATTTTTTTCATTTTCTTAAAAAAAAGGGGGAGCATTGTAAGTTTTTAGCCTACACATACACCCCCCCAAACCTAATAGTTTTTTAAATTACTTTTTTTCTACTTTCTGTATTCCCTGATTAGTTTGTATAACTACAGGAGAAACATTTTTACCACTTAATCTCGGTGCTTTTGTCTTAATAATTGAAGTAGAGCCATTTAACCTTGCTTTACCACTAATAATTGTAGTTGGGAACATTGATATAACAAAAGTAGTGTTTGGCAACAAATTAAAAGTAATAACAGTGTTTCCGTCAACGGTTACTGGTTTAACAACATCTAAAATATCTGATTGTTGTTGGTAGGCATCACGCATAATAGACAGATTCATTGGAACTGAATACTGCTTACCGTTTGCGTCAACATGAGTAATATTAAGCGTTTGTTGTAATTGACCAGCAGTTGCAGATTGGAAACGCCATCTTTGGATGCGGAAAAACTTGTTATTAGTTTGAGCAATTAAACGCCCGTATGTACCGCCTTGTAAGTTAGTTACTATAACACCAGCAGGGTTTCCAAAGTTAGTGGCTAAAAAATTGTCGTTATATCCAAACAAAACGCCTGTTACTGTAACAGCGTTTGTATTTTGATATTCAACAACGTAAGGGTTGCTTACAGGAACTCTAACACCTCCGCTTGCATAACTCATTTCATCGTTGTCAAAATAACTAATATCATCTCCGTCAAAATCATCTCCGTCAAAATCATCTCCGTCAAAATCATCTCCGTCAAAATCATCAAATGAGTCGTAACTGTCAAAGCCATACATACGTTCGGCTTTTTCTAAAAATTCTTTAATTTGTTTTTGGTTGTGATTCATATTTTTGTTTTTTAATGGTTAGACATTTTTTTAATTTTTTTTGATTGTTTTTGCTTTCATTCCGTTGTTTATTCATAATAACAGAAACTAACATTAAGTTAGAATGTTATTATTATTTAATAACAACAAAACTTAGCAAATTGATTTTGATTTAATTAAAAACACAAAATCAAAAATAAATTTTGTATGTATTTTTAAATAAACCAAAATAGGGCAAACAATCTTTACCCATTTTGATTATTTTGTTGGTACGGCTGTTGTCGTAGTAGGTAATTTAACCTTGATTCTTGGTGCAATAAATTTTTGATGCACAAAAAGAGATATTAGAGAAGCACCTAATACAACGCCACCAATAATTAAATAATCACTGGTTTTAAGAGTTGTTTTAACTCCAGAAGTTTTTGTCATTGTTTGAATCATAATTTTAAATTTTAAAGCAAATTTATGTTTAATTGAAAAAACATTAAAAAAAAATTATTATACAGTTGTAGTTTATTTTGTGTATAAATATGTATAATTACTCGTAAAATATAAGTATTTCACAGTTTTCTTGTGTCTTAAATTCTCTTATAAGAACTTGTATTAAGCCTTTTAAATATTCAAATTCTTTTTTACTTCTTGTTTTTATTATTATTGTGTCAATTAAAATTTTATAATTTATTAAATTTTGTTTTAACAAATATAAAAAATTGTTTTTGTTTCCTTTTATTATTTTAATTCTAAGTATAAAATTGTCATTCATAAAATTCTTTTAAATATTGATTAGTCAATCCATCTAAAGCATCTTCATCTGTACAGTCATTCATTTGTTTGTATTCTTTTAAGTATTTTTTATTAGATAAAATAAACTTTTTTATGGCATCTTTTAATTCACTTATAGTAAATTTACCTCTTATCTTATTTTGAGCGTTGTATATGTAAACAAAAAACCTTTGGTCGCCATTAAAATATCTTTCATTTACTAAATTTTGTGCTACTTTAAATAACGCAATATTAGGTAATTTGCCTTTAACATCTAAAACGTTATCAGTTTGATAATGTAATCTTATCCATCTTGAATTTTGAAATATTCTTGGTTCTATCGGTCTTAATGATTGATAAGATATTAAAACGTCAACCGCTCTGTGCCTTAAATTTACAATTTTACCAACAATTTCTTCCATGTGAGTAACTTTCAGTATGTATGTATTTATATCTTCAATTACTAACATTCCATTTTTAAAATAATGCAAAATATATTCTAAACACTTTTTTTTGTCTTTTATGTTTAAATTTTTAGCATCTATTTTTCTACATTCAACTATTTTTGATATACTCCAATCTTTAATATCTTTTAATGCTATTCTTTTAGGATTAACATTATAGACATTATTTTTAACAAACTGCTCATGTGTATATTCTCCGTTTGTATCAAATATTAAAACCTTTCTGCCTTTAACGCCATTTGGTTTATCTTGAATGTAATTAGAAATAACGTGCATATTTTGGTAAGTTTTACCAACTCCCTGAAAACCTGCTATACACATCATTCCCGCTTCTCTCTTATTCATTTTTGTCTTGTTTGTTTTCTTCCTGTACTTGTGTTTCTTCCTGTACTTCTTTTTGTTCTAAATTTTGTTTATTTTTTTCTGAAATAAGTTTAATTTTATTTAATATAATTTGATTCATATTCTTAATTGAATTTGCTATAATGAATTTTTCTAATAAAATATTAAAAAATATAACTAAAATACTATGATGAGATTTTATTTTAACTTTTTTTTCTATTAAGTATTCTAATAAACTTTCTATCAATAAATCTCTTTCTTCTTTTGATATTGCCAATAATTTTTTTGCATCGTCTTTTTGTTTTTTAAAAAAATCTCTAAGCGTTTGTTCGTGTTTTTCGTCTAATGATATAATTACTTCTAAATTTATATCTGGATATAATTCTTCATTTTCAGTTATTTCCTGAATATCAGAAACAGCATACCACACAAATCCCCTTTCTATTAAATTACAAGTAACAGTAACAATTACAAAAGAAAATTTCCTTAATTTGGCAATTTCAATTTTACTAAAACCTTCAGGTAAATTATCAGCAATATTTTTTATATCATTGCTTATTTCATTTTTATCATCTGGAAAAGAAAACTGTGAATCTATTGTAGGTGGCTCTTCAAAATTTGTCTTATTTTCTTTTTTAATTTGCTCTTTTATCTTTTCTGAACCTTTACTTTCTGTAACATAATCTCTAACTATTGGTTCTGCCTCGTTAAATGGGTCTATTTCAATTTTTGATTCATTACTTTCTGTTTCTGAATTTGTTTCAAAATTTATTTTTGGTTTATCATTATTGTCATCTAATATAATAAAATCAACATCTTCACCTACAATGTTATAGTACATTTTTTTTAACTCATCAAAGTTTTTTGCAGGTGTAATGTTGTCTATATCTATATTTTTGTTTTCAATATATTCTTTTATTTTGTCAATAATTTTTTTTTCTTTGTAATTTAATCTTCCTTTTTTTGAGTATATTTTTTTATTATTCATATAACTTTTTTATTTTTTAATTTGTTTACTATTTCAGTATAATCGTCTAAAAATTTTTTATCAAAAACTAATTTAGTGTTTAAGTTTTTGAATTTTTTAATTGACAGGAAAACGTTTCCATGATTTATTTTTGAGTATATCAATGTGGAAATTTGCCTTATTGATAAAATTTTTAGTTCGTTGTATATTATGTTGTTTAGTATATCTCTTTGATAAACAAACTTTCTTGAATAAATTAACTGCTTTTTATTTATTTTGAAATGATTACAAACTTCTTTAATTATATTTTCAACTATTTCAATGTTTTTGTTTAATACATCACTTTTATTGTCTAAACTATTAACGACATCATTTAAATTTTTTATTGCTTTTTTTATTTTATGTAAATGATTGTTTATCATTATTACACAAAAATACGTATAAAATTGTATCTTTTTTAAAATTGTTAATAACTTTTTCTAAAAAATTTTTTGCTTGTTTTGTTTGTTTAAATTAAATTTGTCAATAAAATAAATGTTTTTATGGAAAAGACAAAAAAGTTTAATTTAATGAAAGGAAAAGTTGTTGAAATAAATGACGGCGACTATCCAAATT
>JAWBPL010000004.1:0-15838 GCA_038825025.1 Candidatus Woesearchaeota archaeon
AGATTTTACATCAAGAACAGATGTAATAAAATATGCTGTTAGGTTATTATATAGAGAAAAAGGAACAGATTCTTTAAAAGAAAATCAAGAATAATTAAAAAAATTATTTTTTATAAATAAGAATATTATTTTTTAATATTCTACCTATTTTTTAATTTTATTTTCTAAAATATCTATCTTTTTCATTAATTCAATCATTTTTTGCTCTCTTTCTTTTGCAATTTCATTATATTTTTCAACTTCATGCATTTTTTTCTCTAAACTTTCTTGTGCTTTTTCGCTTTGAATTACTTTTTTCTCTAATTCTTGGTTTAAAATTTTTAATTCATTTAAAGAATCTTCTTTTGACTTAAATTCCTCAATTCTTTTTTCCATTATAAAATGAATTAAAAATACTGATGAAATAAAAATGCCAATCTTAGGCAATATCTGCAAATTTAAAGAGCTTAAAAAATAAAAATATTTTTCATTGATAATATTATATTGGGATAAAGTCAAAAAAGAATGATATAAATTATCTATAAAAATAAAAAAGGTTAATACATAAAGCATTCTTATTAAAGCATGTGTTGAATAATTTTTTTTTCTGTCTTTAAAATAATGATAAATCAAATAAAAGCAGGCAATTAAGCTTAACAAAGTTATTGAAAAATTCAATAACATATTAATAAAAATTAAGTATTCCATTTTAACCTCTTTTTATTTGTTTCTTTGCTTTTTATTTTTTCTTTATTTTTTAATTTTTTATTTTAAAAACTATTTTTTCTCTTCTTTTTTCGCAAATAATCTCGCAAAAAAACCTTTTTTCTCTTCATTAACTTTTTCAACATTTTCCTTAATATCTTGGCTTGGCTGGCTCTCTATTTTTTTGATTTCAACATCTTTTAATTTTTCGCTTAATTGCAATTCTTTGGCAATTCTAGGAGCATCTTTTTCAATCTTTTCTATTAATTGATTGAATAATTCTGCTTTTTTTAATCTTTTATCAAAAGCATCATTCATTGATTTTTCCAATCGTTTAAATCTTTCATCTATGTCCTTTAATGAATCATCAGTTCTTTTTGTTAATAAATCAATAATGTTTCCAACATGTTTTTCAAAATCATTAAATTTGTTTATCAAATCTTCAACTTCTTTTTTTGTTGCAGTTGTTGCTAACTTAACTTTTGTTTGGTCGCTTATTTCTAATAAGCTTGAAACTTGCCTTTGCAATTCTTTAAATTTATCATTTAATGAGTCAAACTCTTGGAATTTTTTTTGTGTTTCAATAAAAATGCCTTCAATTTTATCAGAATGCCTTTCAACAGTTGCTTCTATTTTTTTTATATCCATTAATTCTTTTTTAACTTCTTCATTTAATTTAACAACTTGATCTATGCCTCTAAAAGTTGAAACTTCATGCCTCATATCTTTTAATTGTTCCATTAAAGATTTCATTATTGAATCATTGCTTTCAATGCCTGCTTTTAATGATTCTATTTTTGCATCTTGTTTTCTTACTTCAACCATTAATTTGTCAGGATGAACTGCCTCAACTAAATCAACTGCTTTTACTGTTTTAATTTCAACATCCTGCATAGATCTATTAGTGTCCATTATCATTCCTCTAAGTTCTCCTATTTGCTCATTAATTCTTGTAAATCTCTCATTAATTACTTTTCTTAATTCAGAAAATTGGTCAAATTGTGCTTTTAATTTTATTATTTCAGCAGATAATGCAGAAGCAGAATTATTTACTTGTTCTTGTTTCTCTTCTTGAGGCTCTTCTTTTTTTTCTTCTTGATCCTCAATTTTTGGAACTTTCGGCTTAAATAAAAACATTTTTACCTCTTTTTTATTACTATAAAACATTATAATATATAATCTTTTTTATCTCTATTATCTTTTTTATCTCTATTTTTAGTAGGTTAATTTATTTTATATTTTATTTTATATTTTATTTTATATTTTATTTTATATTTTATTTTAGATTATTTAAATAAAATTATTTATTTTAGATTATTTAATTCTTCAATTGTTTCATTCAAAAATCTTTTAACAATCAAAGCATCTTTTTCTTCGTTTGAGGCTTCATATAATTTTATTTTAGGCAAAACTCTGAAAAGCATCATTTCAGCCAAGCTTGTATCAAAACCAGATTTTCTTAAAAAGCTTAATCTTTGATATGCTTTTGCATAATTATCTTTAAAAGTTTCAATATTTTTTTTAGTATCATTCTTATCATAATCAATAAAAGATAAAGGCTCTAAAACAATTTTCTCTTTTTTTGCTTCAATAATTTGTTCAATTAAAACAGGATTTTCTTTAAAAAAATCATCCGGATTATTATTTTGATTCTCAATTTTTTTTTTTTCATCAACTAATTCAGTAATTTTTTCAGTTATGTTTTTTTCATTATTTTCTATTTTATTTTTTATTTTCTCATTTGTATTCTCATTTATTTTCATATTTTCTTTTTTATTCTGATTTTTGTTTTCACTATATTCTATATTTTTTTCTTCCATTAAATTAATATTATTACTAGAATCATATTTTTTTTCAGTTTCATTTTCTTTTATAATCATTTCTTTTTCATTTATTTTTGTTTCTTGTTTTATTTCCTTTGTTTTTAAGTAAGCTCTAATTGTTCTAATAATTTCCTCTTTATTTTTTATACTGCCTATTAATTTTGAAAGTTCAACATTATTAAAAGAATCATAAACCCATTTACTAAAATCATTTTTATTATTATCAACATGAGAATAAAATATTTCATCAGATATATTTTCTAAAATATCTGGCAATTCTTCTATTGTTTTTATAATCCTTCCATCTTTTAAATAAAAATAATTTGCCATTTTTTTATTTTTTAGATTGTTTTATTCTTTTATATTGTTTTATTGTTTTCTTTATCTTCTTTATTTTCTTTATTTTCTTGCTTTTCTTGCTTTTCTTGATCTTTAATTTCTTGTTTTTGTTCATTATTTTTAATCTCATTGTTTTCTGTATTTTGATTATTTTTATTTTCATTATTTTTATTATTTTCAGTTTCACTTTTTTTTGCATCTTTTTTGCTTGAAAAAGGCTTTTGCCTTGCTGTTTTAACCTTAAATGTTTTTTCTTTTCCTTGATCAAGTGATTCTAAAAATGCAATATAATCTTCTTTTGTTAATATTGTATCTGCAATATCAGCCCATTTATCATTGCTTAATGCATCTCTTATCCAAACAGAAAAGTCGTTTTTATCCTCATTCACATGCTGCTTAAATTCATCATCTTTCAATGCATTTATTTCATCTAATAATGCTTTTAATTTTACTACTAATGTGCCATTAACTAATTTTAAAATTTTATTTGGCGGAACTTCATCATTTAATCCCAATGCTTTTTTCTCTTCTGTTGTTGTTCCTGTTGTTTGGTTTTGCTTTATTTCTGCACTTTCTTTTTTTGCAGATTCAATTGCGGATTTTAATTCATCTTCTGAAACTAATTCAATTTCTCTTTTCTTTGGTGTTTTTCCTAAATCTTTCCATATTTTTTCAATTCTTGGCTTTAAACCTTCTAAATAAATTTCAACCATATTGAAGCTGCCTGACTTTATTTTATCTAATGCTAATTTTAATTCCAGTTTTAAATCAAACACATCTTTTCCTTCTTGTTCTAATTGTTCTAATTGATAAGATAAATCATCAACCATTTCATTATATTTATTGTATTGCTCTAATTCTTGATCTGTTAATCTTACAACACTGTGCATAATAGGCCTAAAAGTAATATAATATGGCTTTCCTCTGTTCCAATCTGAATTTTGAACCATTCCTGAACCTACAGGTGCTTTTACTAATTCTTGGATATAGCTCTTTCCATATTTAGTTTCAATTCTTTGCAAGTCACCTTCATCTCTTGTTTTCATTTGAATTTCTGTGTTAATGTTAGCTTTAATTTGTCCAACGAAGTCTGCCAAAACTTGTGAAACTAGCATTACACCAATGCCCCATTTTCTGAATTCTCTGCATGCTCTTTCAATTTGAATAAAGCCTTCTCCAGAGCCACCAAATTTTGGCAATAATCTATGGACTTCGTCGTAAACCATCATCATTCTTAATCCTCTATATTCTTGTAAATTTGAATGGAAAACTTCTCTAACAGTATTAGCAACAAAAATATCCATTTCCTTTGGATCTAAAGTACTTGTAGTAAAAACTTGAATTTCTCCAGGTTTCCAATATTTCATTAAATCAATTTTTTCTCTCGGATTTTTTATAGCCCTTACATTTCCATTAAATGCCCTTGCATCTTTTTTAGTCATTTTAAATCTAGGATAAAATGACATCATTTTTTCATCTGCACATTTTCTTAACATGCCTGACCATTGTGCTGTAGGATCAAAAACAATGACAGAAACACCTTTTAATAAGCATTCTTCTATTATGACCTGAGCTGAAATAGATTTACCTCCACCTGTTGAACCTGCTATAATACTATGAACAGTTAATTTATCCATATCAAAAAAAGCATCAATCTCTGTTTCTGCTAATTTCCCGACATATAATGACCTTGGCCCTTTTTTAGGCAATAAATTATATTCAACTTTTGCATGGAATCTTTTTGTTGCATTTATTCTAGCTCTAATTAAAATTATTATTAAAATTAATAATGCTAAAATTAATAATGCTAAAAGCAATTTCCACAATTCAATTTTTCCAAAAACTTTGTATTTGTAAATAGGCTCATAAACTTCAAAAATTGTTGAAGTTCTTGAATTTAAATCTAGATAATTAGATTCAACAATTAAATAATATTCTCCCTTAGGCCAATCTGCTGGAATAAAAGTTTCTTTTATAATTGAATCAGATGTTTTTAATTCTAATGTATCATTTCCTACATACATAGAATAGTTTGCTGTTTGTGATTCAACACCTCTTATAAAATAATCAAGCCTTACTTTATAACTATCTTCTATAAGCAAGTTTTGTAAATTAATTCTAAATTTGAATTTATTGCCCATTAAAGGATATTTTGTTAAAATATCCAGTTGCATCAACATTGCTTCAATAGGCAATTTTTCTTCATCTGTAACAATAATTTCTATTGGTAAAGTATCATTAAAATCTCCGGAAATTTCAAAATTTCCAGTATATATGCCTTTTTCTAATCCAAAGCCTCTTATTGAAAAGTTTGCATATTTATTTTGCTCTATTGTTGCTTGATATTCATTTAATTCCAAAATTTTAGAAGCATTTCCATTAATTTTTATTTGTATTTTTGCTGGCTCTTTTCTAAAACTAAATATAAGCAAATTTTCAGTAAAGAAATAACCTATTTTTATTTTCTTTTTCAATTTATCTAACGAAAGCCAATGATCAATTCCAAATTCTTGCGGCTTTTCTATAAATGGACCAATGCCAGGCCCGATTCCAGGCCCGATTCCAGGTCCATCTCCTGATTTTGTTTTTGTTCCTGGAGCATCTTCTCCTGGCCCAATGCCAGTTCCAATGCCAGGCCCTGTTCCTGTTAAAGGCTCTTCAAAAATTTGCATACTAATGTTATGCTCAACAGTAGTGTTTTCTGGAATTGTAACATTTGCGACATAATTATTAAAGCCAGTTTTTAATGCAACTATATAATAATCTCCTGGCTGAATATTAGTAATATTAAAAAGACCATTGCTGCCAGTTATAAAAATTTTTGTTCCAACTGCAACAATAGCATTTTCCAAAAAAGCATTTGTTTGATTTTCCTTAACATAACCTTGTATATTGCTTGGCAGTTTTTTATCTCCTGATTCACCCATTGGGCAGTAATCATTCGGATCTGTGTATAAATTATATTTTAAATTAGTAGTATTTGGAACAGGAACAAGCATTTCAAAATTAAATATTTTATCTGGCCTATATCCAGTTAAATAACTCGGATTTATTTTTGCTACCATAATTATTGTTCCATTATATTGTAAAATACCTACTGGAAATTCCTGGCTTCCTGGATTTCCGTATTGCCTTAAATACATTGTAGGAACATTTGAAATTGTTCTTGTGCCTATATTAACATTCATAGTGTAAATAAAATTAGAAGTTGCAGACATTGAGTGATTATAAGAAATTCCAACATAATCATCAAGCATTTGTGTTGTTCCTGCTGTAATATTATTCCAATCTATCTGGTTGCTTGATAGTGTTGTTGCATATAATTCATGATCAATTTCCGGCTCAAAGCAAGGATAAATAGGATTAATTTCAGACATTCCTGATGGATTAGCAAAAACATACCAAGAAGTATTAAAAATAGGTGCTTGTAAAGCAATTCCATAAACACCATTCCAGATTGAAGCAGGATAAACTTGATAAATATTTAATTCTGTTATTTTTCCGCCTTTTGCTTCATGGCTTCCAGGAACATAGCCTATAAAATCCCTTAAAATTAAAAGAGAAATTATTGATATTATAACTAACAATATTATAAATGAAGTAAAAAGTATATTATCTAAATTTTTAATTATATTTATGTTTTTTAAAGTTTTTTCTCTAAATAGATCTTGAATTTTTATTTTTTTCAATTTTCTGATTAAATTTTTTACTTTATTTTTCATTTTTAATTGTTTTAAAATTTTTAATTAAAAGAGCTAATTCGCAATATTTTCCAAATATCTCTTTTTTTGTTTCATTATTTAATTTTTCATAATCACTAGAAAGTTGTTTATAATACATAATTGATTTTTCAATATTATTTAATGACAATTCATAAAGAGATTTATTGTAAATATTTTCAATATTAAACAAAGTTATTTTGTCATGCAACAATTTTAATGCTTTATTAAAGATCTTTTTATCTTCTTTATTTAATAAATCATATAAGAATTTTGCTTCGTGATATTTAATAGCAGATTCCCTTAAATTCTTATTTTTTAAATCATTAGATGATTTTATTATTAAAGACAATAAATAATTAGCCTTATCAAAATCAAAAACATTTTTCTGTTTTATTATATTACTTAATTCTATTATATATTTTTCAAGTAAATCTAAATCTATGCTTGTTAAACTAATTTTTGAATTGACATTAGTATTAGAAGAGTTATAATTATAAATTTTAGAATCATTATAATCCTTTTTATTTATGCTAACTTTATTTGCATTAATTTCATTAGCAATAAAATTACTTGAATAATTACTCATATCTTTTTCATAAGCTTCAAAATCATTAGCTTCTTTGTTTTGTTTTATTATTATTGTTTGGTTATTTGTAAAATAATAATATAAATAAATGCCTAATAAAATAAATATCACAAACAACTCAACAATCAAAATTTTTTTATTAGTATCAGAAATTCCTAAATTATTAAAAATAGCAAAACCTGTTATTTTATTTAAGCTTTCATCTACTTCTGTTTTAAATAATGCAGTCTTTATTTTAGGCAACAAACTTAAATCAATATTCTCTTTTGTGTAATAAATTATATCTTTTGCTTTAGATAAATCGTATTCAAAAACAGGATCTTTTTCTAAAACATTATTATCTTTATTAATAAAAATAATGTCCTCTGTTGATTCTATTATTTCCTTTGGGATAAATTCAACATAATTAATATTAGATAATTCTTCTGAATCTATTTTTCTTACTATTAAGGTTATTTCATCAACCCTGCCAGAAATATATTTTAATTCTACATTATAAGCATTTGTTTCAATTGTTGCCTTTTTTTGCAATATTTTATTTTGCTCTATTATTTTTCTTTTTATTTTTTTATCTATATTTATGTTTTTTAATTTTAAATAATCTTCTAAATATTTTTCAATTTCTTCATCTTCTATATATTTAACAAAAGAAACCTTGTTTTTTGCATTTAAAGATAAGGGTGTTTCATCTTTTATTTTTTCTATTCTTGTGTAAATTTCTTCTCTTTTTTGTATAATGCTTTCAGTATTCTGTTCATATCTTAAATTAAACAAATCCCTGTTTGCCATTTCTAATTTTCTTTTAGCATCTTTAAGCATTGTTTCCATATCTAAGTATTGAGCTATTATTTTTTCATCAGGTGTTAATTTTTCAAAATCAGGAATTATACTATAAATATTTTCTATTACTTGATATGTTGTTTCGTTTTCATTTTGGTTATATTCTAAAGCCTCTGTTTCTGAATTCTCATTTTGATAATTTAAATTAAATTGATAGGTTTGGCTATAGCCAATATTTCCATCTTCATCAACACATTTTATTTTCCAGAATATTTTTTGATTTTTTTGTTGATTGTTATTTTGTTGGTTGTCATTTTTTTGATTATATCCATTTTCAAAAAAATCATTGAAATTAATTATACTAGAATTAAAGATATAATCTAAATTACTGCTTAAATTAAATAATGTTTGATAATCTTCAAACCATTCATTATTTGAAATCAATAAAGAACAATCTGCATTGCTATTATCTAAAAATTTAAATTTGAAAATTGGTTTGTTTATTGTGATATCAAAATTACTATTGTTGCTAGGCTCTATTAAACTTATTTCTGGAATGATATTTTCTAAATTTTTAACTAGTTTTACTGTAAATAATAAAGAATTATTTATTTTCAAATCAGATTCATAACTATAATAGCCTTCAGAAGAGACTTTTATATTATATGTTTTATTTGTTATAAAAAATTCATATTCGCCTGTGGAATTTACCTGCTGATTTATATTATCTAATTTTATAGTTGAATTTAATATTGCTTCGTTTGTGGAATTATCTATGACTTTTAATTTTAAAAAATATCTTTTATTTATCTTAACCTGTTTTGTTTTTATTGCTTGGTTTCCAGCTTGATCAGTTGCAATCAAAACAATATTATATGTTCTTGCATTGCTATAGTTATAATCAAATTCATTTTGATAAACTTCATTATTATCATCCATTTTCCATATCATATTTACATTTCCAGAATTTCCTGTAATAATTGCTTTAAAATGTATTCTTTCATATTCATAAGCTTCTGTTTGATTTGCTTCAATATCAACATTGAAGTCAGATGAAACATTAAAATCAATTATTTTTTGTATTGAGTAATTTTCATAATAATTAATTGCTTCAATTGTGTATTTTCCATTTATTGTTGTTAATGAAAAGTTTTGTTCTAAAGGATAGCTTTTGTTTGAAAATATATAAACATAAGAAACATTTGTTGGTGTGTTAATTGTTAAATAAGTATCTGAATAATTTAAAGCATAAAAATTAATTTTAACAACTTCATTTGCATTATAATTACTTTTATCAGTGTTAATATTTAATATTATATAATCTGTTGTTAAAGCATTACAATCATCATCAAAATTATTATAAAGTATTTCTTTTTTGCCAGGATTTATATTTTGATTTTCATCATTACAATCTGTTTCATTTGTAAAGCCATCATTATCTTTATCAAAAATATTTGTAATATTACTATTATTATTTATATTTTGATTATTTGTATTGTTTTGATTTATTAAATTAGTTTGATTGAAATTTAAAGAAATGTTGATTAAACCAGTTATGTTTATTGATAAATAATTACTTGAAGAGCAATTTACAAAATAATTATATGTTTTATTAGAATTAAATATTTTCTCAAAAAAGTAAGATGTTTGATTGTAAATCATTAAATTTGTTTGATTCTCTATTTTAATAGTGCAATTTCCAAAAATAATATTTCCTGATTGATTTTTATAATATGCATAAAATTTAACAGATTCATTTACATAACTATTGTTAGAATGCAAAACAATCAATGTAGAATTTAAAGATATTTGATTTTCTGTTTGATCTTGGGTTTGGTTTAAAGTTTGGTTTATAGTGCTGTTTATTGTTTCATTAATTTCAGCTTTTACATTAACAAAATATTTTGTATTTAAAGAAACTAAAATAATAATTAAAATAAATAATATCCATGAAAGTAAATGAATAGTTCTCTTTTCTATATGTGTTCTATTGTAAAGCATTTAGCTCCTCCAATAATTTAGCTAGGTCTTTTTTTAATAACTGAACTTTTTCAGGAACTGCATTTTTCATAGCACTTTCTTTAATAGCCAATAATTTTATAGCATAAGGATCTTGATGTTCAAAGTACTTTTGTCTAAGCAAAGATCTAACTTGCTCACTTACATCTAAATAATGATTCTTTTCAGCCAAATCCTTTAATTCATTTATCAAAGATTTAGGCATTCTAACTGAAATTATTTTATCTGGCATTTTGATTTTTGTTAATTTTTTATTTGGTTATTTAATTGCTTCATTTTCAAAACATATTGTCTAGAAAATTCCCTAACTGCTTCTGATCTTGAATTAAAAATTTCTTTCTCTACTAAATTATCTATCCAAGAAATTATTTCGTCTGGCAACCTTACATTTAGTATTGCTATATTAGTCATTTTTTTCATATTTTTTCTTATTTTCTATCTAAATTAGACAATTTCAGTAGAGTTTTTAGTATATTGGATTACTTTTTTTAACATATATGATACTTGTATTATAAAAAGATTACAAATGTAGTATTTAAATCTTTTGATGTGTTTTATTTGTATTATATTTGTATGCTTTTTGTATTATAAAATAAAAAATACAAAAAAAATAGCTGATTGAAAAATAAAAAAATAAAGTTAGTTTAAATTAAAAGAAAAATCTTTAAATAAGGAATAATAGCCATAAAAAAATGAAAAAATCAAGCAAACTTTTTGAAAACTTAAAAAAAATAAAAGAAAAACTATCAAATAATATTTCAAAAAAGCTGTTTAATATTCCTTTTAGATACATCTTATTATTTACATTAGTAAATACAATTTTTTTATTTTATTTCGGCCATGTCTTAATAAGAGTTTTAATGTTTTTGTTTTGTGTTTTAATATTATATTTTTTTGGCCAGTTGCCTTTTGCAGATGTTGATCCTGTTCCATTTACTTCAGCTTTAAATCATTTGTTTTTTGGCTTGCCTGTTGCAATTCAATATGCAATCTGGGTTTGTCCAATTGCTGATGCTATTACTGGCAATATAAATCAATGGACTTTTGTTACATTGTTTTCTATTATAGCTTCTTTACTAATTAGCAGTTCATTTCCATTAAATTCATTTTATTATTTAATATTGTTTATTATATTATATAACTTAATAAGATTTGTAATTACAATATTTTTAGGCGGAATTACAGGTGCAATTATCTCAACATCAACAAATACAATACTTTATATATTAATAACAAATTTGTTTATTTCAATAATCAATTTTGCAATACTAGTTTTTAAAAAATGAGTTTAATTAATTTTTTTTCAAGTTTGCCTGTATTTTTTCAAGCTTTAATAGCTACTTTATTTACTTGGTTTATTACAGCATTAGGCTCATCCTTAATCTTTTTTGTGAAGGATGTTAATAAAAAAATTCTAGATTTTATGTTAGGTTTTTCAGCAGGTGTAATGATAGCTGCTTCCTATTGGTCTTTATTAAAGCCTGCTATTGAATTAACTAATTCCTGGCTTCAAGTAGCATTAGGTTTTATTCTAGGAGGATTTTTTTTATTAGCTATTGATAAGATATTGCCTCATTTGCATTTAGGCTTAAAAATGTCAGAAGCAGAAGGCTTTCATACTAAATGGCACAAATCCACTTTATTAGTTTTAGCTATAACCTTACATAATTTTCCAGAAGGTTTAGCAATAGGTGTTGCTTTTGGCTCTGCTGCTCTAGGCTTGGAAGGTTATAGTATTGCTTCAGCAATAATTTTAGCCGTTGGAATAGGTTTGCAAAATTTTCCAGAGGGAATTGCTGTTTCATTTCCATTAAAAAAACAAGGATTAAGCAAAACAAAAAGCTTTTTTTACGGCCAATTATCTGGAATTGTTGAACCTATTTCTGGTATTTTAGGAGCTTCTTTAGTTTTAATAGCAAAACCAATTCTGCCTTATGCTTTGGCTTTTGCAGCAGGAGCAATGATATTTGTTGTTGTTGAAGAACTAATTCCAGAATCACAAACACAAGGAAATTCTGATTTATCAACTATAGGTGTTATATTAGGCTTTACAATAATGATGATATTGGATGTTGCTTTTGAATGATATTTTTTTAAAAAAATAAAAAAATTTAAATAAAAAAAACTACTTGTTAGTTATGACATTTTTAGATAATATAATAGAGGATTTAGAATTTATTGGTGATAAATTAGGAAACCTTTTAAATAAATCACCTAAATTTATATATTCAGGTTTACTTACTCTAGCATTGATTTTTTCTGCGGGTTTTGGAGTTCAAAGATTAGTTTATAACTACTTACAAGAAAAAGATAAAAACAGAGTTTATCAAGTTGCAGAAACAATACCTCCTGTAATAAATGAATTATCAAGTGCAGTTCCTTTGTCTATTCAAATAGGTAATTTATCAGCTAGAGCAGATCAAATATATATTCTAGTTTTAGGTAATCAAGAAAATGTTAATTTAGATTATAATGATACACTCAAATTATTTTTGACAGGCTTTAAAGAACATCCAGAAACAGCAAGAAATGTTATTTTATTATATCAAAATCCAGACTTTCAAGAAGCACTTTCTTTAATAAGCGAAGGTTCAAACTTAATAAATAAGAGTTTTTCGCAAACACATATGGATACAACAACTAGTTATCAAGAAGAGGAATGTGGTTATAAACATAATCCAAAAACAAATCAAAGTGAATATTCTTGTGAAATGAAAGTTAAAGAGAAATGCGAGAATAGAACTTTTTATTTAACTAAAAATCAAGAACAAATAGACCAAGGTTTTGAAAGAATAAAACAAGGATTAGAAAAAATTGTTTTTGGACAACATTTTAGTCAAATGGCTTTTTCTCAAATTGATCCAAATTTTCCAAATGCTAATAATGCAATTATTTTAATTTATAATTCTGCTGGTTCATCTCATCAAGAAGTTACAAGAAATTTAGAATATTATCAAAATTTAATTTCAGGTTATCCTGACTTTTATATTGTACAAGATCCAAGTTGCTCTATTTTTTATTATCCTTGGCAACCGGAATCTATATCGGATGGTTTGGTAGATCATATAAATAATATTACTGGTTTAAATCAAATTCCAGAAATTTTAAACAAATTTTTAGATGTTTCTAATGAATACAGCAAAAGATTAAAAAATGCAGATTCTAGAGAAGAAATTGGTGGAATTTTAGGAGATTATTCTATAGAATTACATAGAATATTAAATCTTCCTGGCTCAGGACATTTATTTCAAAATGAAATTATTGCAATATCTTATGGAGTAGGGATATTAACTATTTTAGCAATAATAGCTGGAGCTTATCTTTTTTATATAAACTTCTTTGATTCTAAATTTTTAAATCAATAGGCAATTTTTATTAGCTTTAGAAATATTTTTTAAAAAAACATTTTTAATATTATAAATTTAACCTAACTTAAACTTATTAAATCATTTAAATATTAGTTCTTATTTTAATTAATTTGATAAAAATGAAAAATATAAAAAAAAATACAAGAATATTATTTAATCCAAGGTTATTAGTTTTTTTAGCTTTATTCTTAATATCAGCATGTCAAAAAAATGTAAATAATATTATTGATGAAAAAAAAGATGATTATGGCTGTTTAATTTCAGCTGATTTTTTCTGGAATGAAACAATTGGTGCTTGTATTAAATCTGACTTAGATGAAAGCCAATTAAAAGCAGCACAAATTGCAGTAGCTCCTTTAAGTTATAGGCCTGTTTACATAGAAAAAGTTGAAACTTTAAGATGCCCTGGATGTTTTTTAATTACTATAAGTTATAATAATCAAAAAAGAGATATTAAATTAATTGATTGGAAAATATCTAATGAAAAAGGCCAAAAATTTTATTGTACAGAAGAGGAAAAAAAAGCAGAAATCTGCACTTTAGAATATATGCCTGTTTGTGGCAGTAATGAAAAAACTTATGGAAATAAATGCTTTGCCTGTGCTAGTAAAGAAATTGAATATTATACATATGGTGAGTGTAATCAAATAAAAAATTCAGATAATGAAAATAATGAGCCAGATGAAAAAATGCGAGATTGTGGCTCTTGCCCTTTGTTAAGCCAACCAAGCCCAGATTTTTGTAAAAACGGGCAAATTATTTCTGGCGGCAAAGATATATGCGGTTGTGAATTGCCGCCTAACTGTGTTTCATTAGACTAAAATATTTATAAACTATATTTATTTTATTTTATTTATGGATAAATTAAAAAAAAAGACTTTTTTATTTGCTGTTTTTGAAAGTAAATTCTGCTTAATTGTTTTTCTTTTTAGTCTAGCTTTAGGCTCAATTTTAACACCAAAAAGAATTTTTTACAGCTATTTTACAATTTTAGGTGTTTTCTACATTTTTTTATTTGCATTAGTAATGACTTGCATGATAAGAATCATTAAAGAAAAAGTTATTAATTTAAAGCACACAGGAGCAAGTTTCTTTTCAATAATCTTCTCTTTATTTGGATTTAGTGCTTTAAATGTTTGTGGCATTGGTGCTCCTGTTTGCGGAGCAGGCTTAACTATAGGAATTGCTTCTTTTTTTCCTTCATTATTAAATAATTTTTTTCATAATTATGCATGGCTAATTTTAATAATCAGCATAATAATACAAATAATTGCTTTATGGTATATGGGCTGTTTTAAAAAATGTTTTTGCTAAAAATTCAGCAATACTAATTAAATTGATAAAAATAAAAATCAAAATAAAATCTAAAAAGATTATTCAAATTTCAAAACTTTCTTTTTGCTTTTCAATCCTAAAAGTATTTTAACATTTTTTCCAGTCATTTTAGAAAAAAATTTTATTATTTCTATGTTTGCTTTATTATCCTCTGGTTTTTCTTTAATTCCAATTTTTAAGGCATTTCTATTTTCATCAAAACCTAAAATTTCATTTTTAGGATGATTTGGCTTAACAATTATAATTAATTTATTTTCTTTTATGTAATCTTTTATTTCTAGCATTTTTTATAAGTTAAAATTTTTAGATTAAATTAGATAATTATTTTTTTAAAAAAATATTCTTTAATTTTGAATAGCCATATCTAAAATATTCACCTATTTTTCCATGACTATTTTCATTTCCAACAACAAAATTTTCTTTATTTTTTATTGAATCTAAAAAATACACAATAATTTTACTTTCTTCTTTCAATTCTTTTTTTTTAACACAAGTTAATATATTTCCTAATGAATGAATTGTATGTGAATCACTTCCTCCTGTAAAGCCTTTTTTCAAATTATTGCATAAATTTAATGCTTTTAAATTATCTTTTCTGTTATTTCCTCCATTTATAACTTCAATATTTTCAAATTTTATCATACTATCTTTATAAATTTCAAATAATTTTTTTCCAGCTCTTAAATTATAGCCATAAGGATGTGCTAAGTTTGTTAGGCATTTATATTTCTTAGAAAGCTCATAAAGTTTATCAACACTTAAAGTTGTTTTTGTTGAATGAAAGTATTTTTTTTTATTTTTTTTTATTTCTTTATCATAGAAGATTATCATTTCCTCATAGCTGTAAAAATAAAATAAAATGTCAATGTTTTCATCAGATTTAACTTCTATTCCAGGAATTAATAAATTATTTAATTTATTTTTTTTTAATTCTTTCCTTAATTCTAAACTGCCTTTTATTTCATTATGATCTGTAATTGAAACACCAATATTTAATTTCTTTATTTTTTCTAAAACTTGTTTTATAGTAGAAGTTCCGTCTGAAAAAACAGTATGATTATGCAAATCAACACAGAAAAAATCTTTTGTTAAATTAAAATCTGGCTTTTCAAATTTTATTTTTTCTTTCATTTGAATTTAATTATTAAAATAAAATTTTTGATTAAATTTTTAGTTATAATC
>JAWBPL010000005.1:0-15374 GCA_038825025.1 Candidatus Woesearchaeota archaeon
AAAATAAATTATATAGAAGATCAAATAAAAAAACTAAATTTTATTTATTCTAAAAATTTTAAACAATATTTTTTACAATATTTTAGTATATTTTTAATTTTCTATTTAAAATTAATAAATAAAAAATAAGATAATGAATTTTGATAGAAAAAAAAATATAATTATTATTATTAGTACAATTAGTACAATATTTTACACAAAAGAATTTTTTTTTTTTTCAGAAAATTTGATATTAATTGCTAATTTTTTTAGTATTTTATTTTTTTTTTTCTTAATTTCTCAAGAACTAATCAAAAATTTTATTCAAATAAATATTAAAAATATTTTAAATGAATTATTAGTTTTTTTTTATCCGAAACAAAAATACTTAGAATGATTTTTTTATTATCTTAAATTTTTCAAATATCTTTATATTTATTTATTGCATATAACATTATTTTTTAAAATAAAATTGAATAAATTATATTTAGAAAATAATCTTTTAAATTTATTTTTTTTTGAAAACATTAAATCAACTATAAATAAATTAATTATTATAAAAAATTTAAGTAATAATTAATTTTTTATTTTTAAATATGTGAAATAATTATGAATATAAAAATATAATTATTTTTCTTCTTTTTTGTTTTATTATTTCAATAATTATATTTTTAATTTCGAAATGAATAATAAGACCTAATTTGTATATTGAAAAAATATCTGCTTATGAATGTGGATTTCAACCTTTTATTGAGAAACAGACAAATTTTGATATTCATTTTTATCTAATTGCTATATTATTCATAATTTTTGACTTAGAAATTATTTTTTTATTTCCATGAATAATAGTATTAAAATATTTAAATTTTCTAGGTTTTTTTAGTATGATTTCTTTTTCAAGTATTCTTACAATTGGTTTTATATTTGAATGAAAAAAAGGAATATTAGATTGAAATTAATTTAATAAAAAATTTCTGATGTTTTTTCCAGCTTATTTCTATAATTCTTTTTTCATAAATATTGTGAAAATGATACAAATAAAAACAGAGAAAGAAATATTTATAAAAATAAATAATAATTTTCTTATTTTTATAAGTTTATTTTTAAAATTAAATAATTTTTTACAATATAAAATATTAAATGATTTAATAATTATAGATTATCCTAATAAAAAGAAAAGATATCAACTTATTTATTATTTTTTGAGTATTATAAATAATATAAAATTATTTCTTATTATAGATATAGAAGAAACAAAATTTGTTCCGTCATTAACTACAATATATAATTCTTCAAATTGATTGGAAAGGGAAGCATATGATATGTTTGGTATTTTCTTTTCTAATCACAAAGATTTAAGAAGAATTTTAACAGATTATGGATTTGAAGGCTATCCATTACGTAAAGATTTTCCTTTAAGTGGATTTTTTGAAATTTATTTTGATGAAACAACAAAAAAAATAGTCTATGATGAGATAGAATTAATGCAAGAATATCGTTTTTTTGATTTTAAAAGCCCATGAGAGACAAAAAAATAAGAGAAAAAAATATACAAAGTTCTTTTACAAAATTGAAAGATTTTACTATAAATTTCGGACCACAACATCCAGCTGCTCATGGAGTATTGCGTTTAATTTCAGAATCAAATGGAGAAATAGTAAAAAAAGCTGATGCGCATATAGGATTATTACATAGAGGGACTGAAAAATTAATAGAATATAAAAATTATATTCAAGGATTACCTTATTTTGATAGATTAGATTATGTTTCAATGATGGTTCAAGAATATGCTTATTCTTTAGCTATAGAAAAATTATTAGATTGTAAAATACCATTAAGAGCACAATATATAAGAGTATTATTTTCAGAATTAACTAGAATATTAAATCATTTATTAGCTATTACAACACATGCGTTAGATATTGGTGCAATGACTCCGTCTTCTTGAGGTTTCGAAGAACGTGAAAAAATAATGGAATTTTATGAAAGAGTCTCTGGGGCGAGAATGCATGCTGCTTATTTTAGGCCGGGAGGTGTTTCACAAGATATCCCACTAAATTTATTACAAGATATTTTTTTATTTATATCAAAATTTAATACTAGAATAAATGAAATGGAAGAATTATTAACAGAAAATAGAATATTTAAACAACGTTTAAAAAATATAGGCATAATTACGAAAAAAGATGCTTTAAATTTTGCTTTTAGTGGAATAATGTTAAGAAGTACAGGAATTGCATGAGATTTACGAAAAACGGTACCTTATGATATATATTCAAATCTAGATTTTAATATTATTCTAGGAAAAAATGGAGATTGTTATGATCGTTATATAATGAGAATCTTTGAAATGCGAGAAAGTTTAAAAATAATTGAACAATGTTTAAATAAAATACCTTCTGGTTTTATAAAAGTGGATGATAAGAAAATTGTACCACCTTCACGTGCTTTTATGAAATATTCGATGGAATCATTAATACATCATTTTAAATTATTTACTGAAGGTTTTTCTATAAATTCAGGTAAAATATATAGTGCAGTTGAAGCACCTAAAGGAGAATTTGGTGTTTCTTCAGTCTCAGATTCTACGAATAGACCATATCGTTGTAAAATAAAATCACCTGGATTTTTTCATTTACAAAGTATTGATTTAATGTCAAAAAACTGTTTAATGGCAGATTTGGTTGCTATAATAGGAACACAGGATATAGTCTTTGGAGAAATTGACAGATAATATTATTATTTTATTATGAAAATACAAAATCCATTAGAAGGTTTTGAAATAAAAATTTTAAAAGTTTATTCTTTTTTTAATATGTTTTCTTTTTCTTTAAGTAATTATTTCTTATATTTTATAATTATTTGTGTAATTTTATTTTTTTTTCTAGTTTATAACTATATCTATAGCACAATTGTACCAAAATCATATCAAATATTTTTAGAAAAGATTTATAATTTCATATTCGAATGCTTAAAAATACAATCAGGTTTAATTTCAGAAAGATTTTTTGTTTTTATAACAAGTGTTTTTTCTTTTATCTTATTATCAAATATATTAGGATTAATTTTTTATAGTTATACATTAACAAGTCAAATATTAATTACATTTGGGATAGCATTTTCAGCAACGTTTTTTATAATAATGATCGGTTTATTGAAAAAAAAATTAAAATTTTTTTTAATTTTTTATCCTAGTGGAGATATGAATATTTTCTCAAAATTTTTTTTAATTATTATTGAAATAATATCATATACAATAAGACCTTTTAGTTTAGCAATACGATTATTTGCGAATATGTTAGCAGGTCATACTCTATTACATATTTTAGCATCTTTTAATTTTTTTATAAGTAAAAAATTTTTTTTTTTTAGTATATTTATATTCATAATAGTTTTTGCCATTGGTTTATTAGAAGTTTCAATTGCATTTATTCAAGCATATATTTATACAATTTTATTGTGTATTTATTTAAATGATAGTTTAATAGATAATGTTCATTAATTTTTAAGGGATGGAGTAAATGGTAACTCATCAGGCTCATAATCTGAAGATGCAAGTTCGACTCTTGCTCCCACCAAGTATAGCCAAGTGGTAAGGCAGTATCCTTTGAAGATATGAGCGAGGGTTCGAATCCCTCTACTACAATATATTTTATTATTTCCTTAGTTTAAATGATAGAATATTGCTTTTTCATAGCAAAGATGTGGGTTTGAGTCCCACAGGAAGCACAGGAGACTCGAAGTGGCTGAGCGGTTTAAGGCGGTAGTCTTGAAAACTATTGTATATTTTTCTATATACCGTAGGTTCGAATCCTACCTTCGTCTCCAAAGAGAGAGATTATATAAAAAAAATGAAAAAAAGCGATGTTACATATAAAAAAGATTTTTAAAGGAGGAAAAGTAAATAAGTATTATGAGTTTGTAGTAGTACAAGAAAAAAGTGCTACAGATAGTATTTTTTTGGACCGGATAGGTTCTATTACATATAATAATGATGTTATGAGAACGTTTTATATTCATGGTAATAAATTAAAATATTGGTTAGCAAATGGCGCAATACCATCGGAACAAGTTTACAAAATATTACGACAATTTTTGATTTTAAACTAAAAATGGATTTAAGGAAAATAGCTAATAATATAAAAAAAAAAATTCAAATAAAAAATAATAACAATTATAAAAAAAAAGATATAACTTTTATAAGAAATAATGATATAATTTTATGCAAATATTGGATAATTGACAAATATAAATATAGAATTTGTTGATTTGGTGGGATATGTACAAAACCAAAGAAAAAAGAACATTTAACTTATGTGATAGTAAGAAATATGGTATGAAATGTAAGAATTATAAATTATTTTTTCTTATATTCTCCGAGTCTATTACAAATATTTTTAAAAAAAAGTATAGGAAAAAGAAAAAAAAATTAGTTTATAAAAAGGATGTAGCGTAATTGGTAACGTATTTGTTTTGGATATAAAAGTTGTAGGTTCGAATCCTACCATCCCGATCTATGTGATAATGAAATTATTTGTAAATGAGATACCCAAGTGGTTAAAGGGGCTAGACTGTAAATCTAGTACAGAAAATGTTTCGAAGGTTCGAATCCTTCTCTCTACAAAGAAAAAATAATATAAATTAAAAGAGGTAACTTAATGGTAAAGTGCTGATTTGTCATGTCAGAAATTGTAGGTTCGAGTCCTATCCCCGGCGCTATGAAAAATATAAAAGTTTATTTAAATGAAAGTCTAAATATATAAAAGAATTTTTTTAAATAATTCGTCAAAAATTAGGAAAAAAAATAGATGAAAAATGAAAGTTGATTATTTTAAAAAAGTTTTAAATAATATATATTTTTTTTTCAAAAAAAGTAAATTTCAAAAAGAAATATTTTGTATTTTTATTTGTATTTTAATTTCTTTACTAACTAGAAATATAAATTTTGAAAAAACCCAAAATGTTAAATTTTTTTTTTGATAATTATACAAATTATTTAAATCATTGAATTATTTTATGTTTAATAATAAGTCCTTTATCAGTAATTTTTTTTATTTTATTCACGGATGCTTCTAATGAAAAATTTATAAAAAAAATTTCTTTAATAAGTAGTGGTATCATTTTTATTTTAAGTTTTAGTCTATTATTATTTACAAATAATGAGTATCTTTTTCAATATAATTGTCTATATAAAATTAATTGATTTTTAAATTATAATATATCATATATTTTTGGAATAGATATTATTTCTTTATTATTTATACTATCAACATCATTTTTAACTTTTATTTGTATTTTAATAAGTTGAAATAATATAAAATTTTATTTAAAGTTTTATATTATTTGTTTATTTTTAATAGAATGATCTTTATTTAATGTTTTCATTCATTTAGATTTATTATTTTTTTATATTAGTTTTGAAAGTGTTTTAATACCAATGTTTTGTTTCATAGGCATTTGAGGTTCACGTTTAAGAAAAACACATGCTTTATATTTATTAATTCTATATACAATGTTTGGTTCAATTTTTTTTTCAATAGCAATTATTTATATTTTTTATCATAACGGATCTTTTGAATATTTTCACCTACTATCTAATTTATCTTTTAATAATGATAATATAAAATATTTTATTTGAATTGCTTTTTTTTTCGCATTCGCGATAAAAATACCTATGGTTCCTTTTCATACTCGATTACCTGAAGCTCATGTAGAAGCACCAACAGCAGGTTCTGTCATTTCAGCAGGTATTTTATCAAAAATGGGAGGTTATGCAATGATCCGTTATTTAATACCTCTATTTTATGATATAAATTCATTTTTTATACCATTAATTCAATTATTGTGTATTATTGCTATTATCTATATATCCTTAATTACAATAACACAAATAGATTTGAAAAAAATTATAGCATATTCTTCTATAGCACATATGAGTTATGTTGTTCTAGGTATTTTTTCATCAAATATTTATGGAAAAATAGCAAGTATTTTAATAATGATTAGTCATGGTCTTATTTCTAGTGGTTTATCTATATGTACAGGTTATTCATATGATAGATATGGGACTCGTTTATTATATAATTATTCTAATTTAGCAAATTTTATGCCAATATTTGCAATTTTTTTTTTTTTATCTATCCTAGCAAATACAGGATTTCCTGGATTAAATAGTTTTATAGGTGAATTTTTAGTACTTTCAAGTATCTTTGATAATAATATAATAGTATGTTTGATAATTACAATTTTTGGTTTATTATATACTACTATCTATTGTTTCTGATTATATAATAGATTATTTTTTGGAAATTTTAAAGGCATAATTATATTTCGATATACTGATTTAAATAAAAGGGAAATTTTCATATTACTTCTTTTACTTATACTTATTTTATTCACTGGTATTTTTCCTGAATTAATAATACAGTATTTATAAATAAAGAAAAAAATGGGTAAAAAAATGGGTAATATAATAAAAAAAATTTATATATTTTTTAAAAATTTGTTTAATAATTTTTTTTCATTTTGTTTAATTCCATTAAAAGTATGAAAACTATCGTCTACATTTAATGTGACTGTCCAAACAAAAACAGATCTTCGTTTAGAACTTTACAGTATTTTATTATTATTTAATAATTCTTTTTTATTATTTTGGATTTTATGTGCTTGAACATATTATTTTCTTCTTTATCATAAAGACATTCAAATGTTGGATTTTTTTGATTTTTCATTTTTATGGGAATTTTATGAAAATAAAATTATTCCATTATATCCTTATATAAGTTTTTATTATTGACTAATGCTTCCTATAACTATTTCAACATTATTTACGTGTGGTTATTTTATTTACAATAAACATCTTTTTATTTTGAATGAAAAAGAAAAACTTTTTGCAACTGTTGTATCCTTCAGATTATTTCCATTATTTTGAGATAATAATGATGCTAGAACAGAAAAAGATATTATTCTTAAAAAGCCGCGTTATTATTTTTTAAAAAATATGTACAAAATATATTTTTATAAGCTTTTTGTTTTTTCATGATTACTTATTTCTAATATTTTGATATGACATAAAAGGGGGCCTATAATTAATTTTATTTGAAATATATGATATGATTTTTTCAAAGCAAATTTGATTTTTGAGGAATTTATGCATTTTATAACTCTAATTTTTCTTATATGACTTCTTTGTTTTCATTTATTATTTTTTTATATACAACTTATAAATTTTATTAAAAAATTAAAAAAAAGAATTAACGAATAAGAAATAATGTTTGACAATGACAAAATTAATAAAATATTAAATTTTATTTTTAATTCAAATAATCAAATATTGTCAATTTTATTTGCTATTATCAGTTTAAGTATTATAATAAGTATTATAAATTTTTTCTTAAGTAGAGTTGTGTTTTTTATATTATTATATTTTAAAAAAAATAAAAATTTGGAAGAATTGGCAGTTATAAAAAATACATTTTTTTTTTTTCGATTTATTCTTTTTTGAATTTTTGTTTTATTAATCATTTTAGCCGTATATTATAGAAACCCAAATTTATATCCATTGAGTATTTCGAATTATAAAATGTTCTTATTTCTTTGTTTTATTAAAGGATTTATTACATTACAACATATATATTGAACATATATATGAGCAGAAGCACATATTCGAGAAGAGGAAATTAAAGAAAAAGAAAAGACTAGATTAGAACAATCAAAAAATAATGAACAACAATTAAAAACAAAAGTAGAGGATAAAAAAAAAAAATAGATTTTTTAATGATATTTTGATTTTTATATCTAAATATTTTATTGTTTTCAATAAGTCTTTTAGGTTTTTTTTTGATAAAACAGAATCTTATTAATATTTTATTATGTATTGAATTATTATTTTTAATTATTAATTCAAATTTTGTAATTTTCTCTATTATTTTGGATGATATCATAGGAATTTTTTTTTGTTCGATAATTTCAACAATTGCTGCAGCAGAATCTGTCATAGGATTAGGGTTATTAATTTCATTTTACAGACCTAAATCTTATAAACTTTCTATAAAATTAATTAATTTTTTGAGAAATTAACTAACTTATGTACTTATTAATTATTTTTTTACCTTTAATTAGCAGTTTAAGTTGTTTATTATTTTCTAGATTATTGGGCAAAACTGGAATTTTTATAATAAGTACAAGTTGTATTGGGTTATCCCTCTTTTTTACAAGTATATCTTTTTATGAAATAATATTATGTCATTGTAATTGTTATATACAACTTTTTGATTGAATTAATATTTATAATATTCAAATAAAATGGGGTTTTTTATTCGATGGAATAACAGCAAGTATGTTATTTATAATACTTTTTATTTCATTTTTAGTACATTGTTATTCTATTGAATATATGAAAGAAGATGCACATATAAAAAGGTTTTTTGGTTATTTATCATTATCTACTTTTTTTACGATAATTTTAGTAACAGCAGATAATTTTTTACAAATGCTTTTAGGCTGAGAAGGTGTTGGTTTAGCTTCGTATTCATTAATTAATTTCTGATATACTAGAATAAAAGCAAATAAAGCTGCTTTAAAAGCTGTATTTATAAATAAAATAGGTGATATTGGGATAATAATAACAATTTCATTTTTATTAATATACTATAAAACAATAAATTATAATACATTATTTTCGATAATTTATTTATTTACAAATGATAATATTATTTTATATAATTTCAATCTTTTAAATATTATTGGATTTTTTTTAGTAATAGGGGTGATTGGCAAATCAGCCCAAATTGGTTTACATATTTGATTGGCGGATGCAATGGAAGGACCAACTCCAGTATCTGCTCTAATTCATGCGGCTACAATGGTTACTGCGGGTGTATATCTATTAATTCGTTGTTCTCCTATATTAGAATATACATCTAATATTTTACTTTTTATAACTATAATTGGCGGTACTACAGCATTCTTTTCTTCTATTTTAGGTCTTTTTCAATATGATATAAAAAAAATAATTGCTTATTCAACGTGTAGCCAATTAGGTTATATGATTTTTACATGTGGACAATCTAATTATTTCGTAGGATTATTTCATTCAATTAATCATGCATTTTTTAAAGCATTATTATTTTCAGCTGCAGGATCGATTATACATGCAATGTCTAATGAACAAGATATAAGAAGATATGGTGGATTGATAAATATACTACCAATATCATATATTAGTCTTTTTATAGGATCTCTAGCTTTAACAGGTTCTCCATTTTTAACAGGATATTATTCAAAAGATATAATATTTGAAATTTCTTTAGGAGGTTTTTATATAAATCTAATCTATTTACAATGATTAGGTATTATTTCAGCATTTTTTACATCATTTTATAGTACACGTTTATTATATTATACTTTTTTTACAAAACCTAATAATTCTCAAATTATATATATAACAATTCATCAAAATGGTTTTTGAATAAATAGTGTTTTGATTATTTCAACAATTTTTAGTATTTTTTGAGGTTATTTAACACAAGAAATTTTTATAGGAATATCAAATGATTTTACGAATAATGGAATATTTATTTTACCAACACATTATTCGAAAATATTAGATTCAGAATTTTTAAATGTTTATCATAAAAATATACCTATTATTTTTAGTATTGGTAGTATGTTATTTTGTTCATATTTTCATGAAAATATTGAAAATTTTTGAAAAAATTATATTATTAAATTTAAATGATTTTTAAATATAATATACTATAATTTTAATTTAAAAAAATGGATATTTGATTTATTCATAAACAAATTATTTATTTTTTATAATTTAAAATATTCTTTTTTTTTATGAAAATTTATAGATAAAGGCTTATATGAAAAAATTGGTAATCATGGAATTGTATTTTACTATAGAAAACTAATAAAAAAAATTAATCAATTTCATGATGGATTTATAGATAATTATATTTCTATTTTATTAAGTAGCTTTTTATCTTTAATTATTTTATTTTTTTATTCTATAACAACAATAATTGTAATATTCTTATTATTATCTCTAATATTTTTAACGAAAAAAATATAAATAATGGATTATTTAAAACTATATGATCTATTTCTAAAAAAAGAGATAAAAAATTGTGAAGAAATTTTAATATCAGAAATATATTATAAAATATGATTTTGAAGAAGATATGTCGTTTATAAAGGAACATATCAAAATTTTTTAACAATATGAATAGAAAAAATTATAAAAAAATATGATTTTATTTATAATAATATAAAACATTATTTTCATTTAGTAACTTTAAGTCCATGACCTATTTTTAGTTCATTAATTTTATTTTCTTTAATGAGTAGTAGTCTTTTATATTTTCATTATTTTAAAATGGGAGGAATAGGAATTTCTTTTAGTATCATTTTATTATTCAGCTTAATGTTTGTTTGATGAAGAGATGTAATACGAGAAGCTACTTTTGAAGGTTTTCATACAAAAAAAGTACAATTTGGCTTAAGAATAGGTATGTTATTATTCATTTCGTCTGAAATAATGTCTTTTTTTTCATTTTTTTGAGCATTTTTTGATGCAAGTTTATCACCTGTAATTGAAATAGGTTCAATATGACCACCTCTTGAAATTCAAACTTTTAATTATATGAAAGTACCTTTATTAAATACTCTAATTTTATTAGTTTCAGGAGCTGCGGTTACTTGAGCACATTATTGTATTATAGCTTATGATTCTGATGTTTTAAATTATTTCACATTTATAGATTCTTATAAATATTTTAAAGAAATATTAAAAGAATATTTGGAATATAATTTTTATTTGTGAGATTATTGTACAATAGGTTATAAATATGAATCAATAATAGCCTTAAGTATTACTATTTTTTTAGCTATTTTATTCACTTTATGTCAAATTTATGAATATTTTGAAGCTTTTTCTAGTTTTTCTGATGGAATATATGGCACTACATTTTATATAGCAACAGGATTTCATGGATTACATGTCATAATAGGAACGATATTTTTAACAGTATGTTCATATAGACGAATAAATGACCATTTAACAACCTATCATCATTTTGGATTTGAAGCAGCAGCATGATATTGACATTTTGTCGATGTAATATGATTATTTCTATTTATATCTATATATATATGAGGCTCTATTTTATAGTGGAGAGAGAAAAAAAAAGTAAATGCAAAAAAATTATTGAAATATTTTAAAATATCGTTGATGTTTTTCAACAAATCATAAAGATATTGGAAGTTTATATTTAATATTCGCAGCATTTGCTGGTATCATAGGTACTATTCTATCAGTCCTAATAAGGATTGAATTATCATATCCTGGACAGATAATTTTTCAAAATATTCAAAATTATAATGTAATTATAACTGCACATGCTTTTATTATGATTTTTTTCGTAGTAATGCCTGCATTAATTGGTGGTTTTGGAAATTGATCTGTACCTATATTAATAGGAGCACCTGATATGGCTTTTCCACGATTAAATAATCTAAGTTTTTGATTATTACCTATCTCTTTTTTCTTTTTATTAATTTCATGTTTTATAGAAAATGGTGTTGGAACAGGTTGAACAGTATATCCACCTTTAAGTTTGAATATTAGTCATTCGGGAGGTGCAGTAGATATTGCAATTTCTAGTTTACATCTTGCAGGTATTTCTTCTTTATTAGGTGCAATTAATTTTATAGTTACTATATTAAATATGCGAATAAAAGGTTTAGAAATGGAATATGTACCTTTATTTGTCTGATCAATATTAATAACAGCTATTCTATTATTATTATCATTACCTGTATTAGCAGGAGCTATTACTATGTTATTAACAGATAGAAATTTCAATACAACATTTTTTGATCCTACAGGTGGAGGTGATCCTATATTATATCAACATTTATTTCGATTTTTCGGACATCCAGAAGTATATATTTCAATATTACCAGGATTTGGTATTATTAGTCACGTTGTCTCAAATTTTTCACATAAACCAATTTTTGGTCGAATAGGCATGATATATGCTATGATTTCTATAGGTATTTTAGGTTTTATAGTCTGAGCACATCATATGTATACAGTAGGTATGGATGTAGATTCTAGGGCTTATTCTACAGCAGCGACAATGATCATCGCAATTCCTACAGGTACAAAAATTTTTAGTTGAATGGCAACAATGTTAGGTGGCTTAATAGTATTTACAACACCAATGTTATTTGCAATTGGTTTTATTTTCCTTTCCACAATAGGCGGTTTGACAGGAATTGTATCAGCCAATGCTGGAATAGATATTAGTCTACATGATACTTATTATGTAGTAGGACATTTTCATTATGTATTATCAATGGGAGCTGTTTCTGCATTATTCGCAGGTTTCTATTTCTGATTCAAAAAAATAGTAGGTTTTAAGTATATAGAAGCTTTTGGAAAAATTCATTTCTGATTAATGTTTATCGGTGTTAATATAACATTCTTTCCAATGCATTTTTTAGGATTAGCAGGCATGCCGAGACGAATACCTGATTATCCTTTTATATATCATTTTTGAAATTCTATTGCATCTTTTGGTTCAATAATTTCTTTTATAGCAATTATTTGATTTTTTTTTATAATTTTTTTAGCATTAAATCGTATTTATTTTCAACCAATATATGAAGTACAACTAATGTTATTTAAATTATATGCATATACAAATGAATCTAAAATTGTTTTTTATTTAATAAATTTTTTATATTCTTGAATTTATTTTTGAGAAATTAAATTTTGAGCATATATACAAAAAATAAAAGCTATTATTAAAGATAATTTTATATTATATAGTAACAAATATAGAGAAAAAGTTATAAAATGATGACTTTCTTAGAAAGAATAAAAATAATTATTAAATCGATAAAAAATTTTTGTATTTTAAAAAAAATACAGAATATATTAATACAATTAATACTAAATTTAAAAAAATATAACTTAGGAATAAAAAATAAGAGCAAAAATTTTCTATGTATAATTCAAAGACAATTAAATAATTTTAAACAAAAATGAAACGAATATTGAAAAAAATTATGAACGTGAATCAAAAATATTTTTTCTAAAAAATAAAAATGAGTTTTGATAAACAATTCAGTTTCCAAAATTCTTTTAGTACTAATTTTGATAATATAATATATTTACATCATTTTGTTTTTTGTTTTTTAATCGGTATACTTTTTTTTGTTTTTTCTTTGTTATATATGATCATTAAACCAAATTTATTATTATCTAAAATATTCATAACTAAACAATATAAAAAATATATAATAACTGAGATTTTATTGAAAACTACAAAAACTATACATACTAGTAGTATGGAATTAATTTGAACAATGATACCTGCTTTTATTATAGCTAGTTTATTAATGCCTTCTTTTAATTTATTATACGGTATTTCAGATTTTACACAGACTCCAGATCTGATCGTAAAAATCATAGGTCATCAATGATATTGAACTTATGAATATTCTATATATTTTTTAGATTCGCAATTATTTTATGATTCGGTGAAAAATACAACTAATTGATTCTTAAAAAATGAAACTAAAATAATACAACCTATTGATTTAACTTGAACAATAAGTTTCATAGTAGATAGTGAAATACAAAATGATTCAAAGATAATGTTTAAATTATTAGAAGCAGATAATTTTTTAATTATACCAGAACATTCATATATAAGATTTCTTGTAACATCTGATGATGTGATTCATAGTTTTGCAGTACCTTCATTAGGTGTAAAAATAGATGCAATACCAGGACGTTTAAATGAAACAACAATATATACAAGAAGAGAAGGTCTTTATTATGGTCAATGTTCAGAAATTTGTGGTATAAATCATGCATTTATGCCTATAAGTATATTAGTATTATCTAAAAATACTTTTTTTGATACTCTTTTTACATCATTAAGAATTTAATATGTTTTTTAATAAATAATTTTTATTCTTAATGGAATATAAAAAGCGTATTTATCATTTAATAGGTGAATTTAGAAAGCCAACTTGAGCAGAATTTTTTAGCAAAAAAACTATTGAAGGTACTGTGATTTCTGTTATTGACGGTATCGCAACAGCAACAGGATTATCAAATGTTAAAGCAAACGAAATGGTTGAATTTTATAATAGACAAGACCAACAAAAAATATTAAAAGGAGTTGTTTCAAATCTAAATGAATTTTCTGTTAGTATTGTTATCTTTGGAAATGATCGCTTAATAAAACGTGGTGATAAAGTAAAAGGAACAGGGAAATTAATAAGTGTTAATGTTGGGGAAGGACTATTAGGTCGAATGGTGGATGCATTGAGTGTTCCAATCGACGGTAAAGGTCCTTTGTCAAATGTAGAAGAAGCTCTTGTCGAAGTAAAAGCACCTGGTATTATAGCACGTAAAAGTGTTTATGAACCTATGGAAACGGGATTAAAAGCAATAGATAGTTTAATACCAATAGGTAGAGGACAAAGAGAGTTAATTATCGGTGATCGTCAGACGGGAAAAACAACAATTGCAATAGATACTATTTTAAATCAAAATAAAAAAAATGATTTAAAAAAAAAAATGTATTGTGTTTATGTTGCTATAGGGTTAAAAAAATCTACTATGGTTCAATTAGTAGAAACCCTAGAAAAATATGATGCTCTAAAATATAGTATTATAGTCTCAGCTACATCTTCAGATCCTGCTGCTTTACAATATTTAGCACCTTATTCTGGATGTACAATGGGTGAATTTTTTAGAAATAATAAAAATCATGCTATAGCTATTTATGATGATTTATCTAAACATGCAGTAGCTTATCGTCAAATGTCTTTATCATTGAGAAGATCCCCTGGTCGTGAAGCTTATCCTGGAGATGTTTTTTATTTACATTCAAGATTATTAGAAAGAGCTGCTAAATTATCAGAATTTTATGGAGAAGGTTCTCTAACTGCTTCACCTATAGTAGAAACACAAGCAGGTGATGTTTCTGCTTATATACCTACAAATGTTATTTCAATTACAGATGGTCAAATATTTTTAGATAATTTCTTATTCATGAAAGGTGTTAGACCTGCTGTTAATGTCGGTCTTTCTGTAAGCCGTGTAGGATCAAAAGCTCAATGTAAATCTTTAAAAAAATTGTCAGGTTCATTAAAACTATTTCTAGCACAATATAGAGAAAGTATTCGTTTCGCAAAATTTGCAGGAGATATGGATGAAGCAACACAAAATTTATTAAAAAAAGGTGATATGTTAACAATTATGTTAATCCAAAAAAGATATTCTCCTATTTCTATAGAAAAAATTATCTTAATTATTTACGCAGCATTAAATGGTTATTTAGATAATATACCTTATAATAAAATAC
>JAWBPL010000006.1:0-14183 GCA_038825025.1 Candidatus Woesearchaeota archaeon
CTGATGTAATTATTATTAAAAATAACAAAATTATCCATATAAAAACAGCACTTAACCTTATCCATGCATAATCAGAATTTAGTTTTTCTGCCAAATAAATCAAATAAAAACCAAAAAAAGTTAATCCTAAACCAATAGGCAATAAAAGTTTTTCAAAAAGATTAAATTTTCTATGAAACATTTTAGCCTCTTTTTTTATTTTTAAGGTTTAAAAAATTTTTTTTAAAAAAGTTTAATTTTTATTTAATTAAGGGCATTTGATTTATAAAAGTTCCTATTTTTATGTTGCTTATTGCATTTAAAAAATTATCAAATATGCTTTTTGATTCTTTATATTCTATTATATTTGCACTTATATTTGTTTTCTTTTCAATTAATTTTATTGCATCTTGTTTAGAGCCTATTTCATCAATCAAGCCTAATTCTTTTGCTTCAATTCCTAAATAAACTTGTCCTGTTGCTAATTCTCTAACATAATCAACTGATAAATTTCTATTTTCAGAAACTTCATTTATGAAAATTTCATTTAAATCATTAATCATTTTTTGGAAAACAATTTTTTCTTCCTCACTAGCTTGTTTAAAAGGCGAACCCATGTCTTTTAAATTTCCAGAAACATATCTTTGGTAAGTTATATTATATCTGTTTAATAAACCTGAAAAATCTAAATAAGAGCCAATAACACCAATGCTGCCGACTAAGGACATTCTATTAGCAAAAATATAATCAGTAGATGAGGCAATCCAATAAGCACCGCTTGCACCATATTCTCTTATAACTGAAATTGTTGTTATATTCTTCTGTTTTAATGACTTTATTTTTTGGCTTATCTCATCTGTTGCAACAGGCGAACCTCCTGGTGAATTTATATCAAATATTATTGCTTTTATTTCTTTATTGTTTTCAGCTTTTTCAATTTTTTTTATAACAGCATCACTTGAAATAACATCAGAAGAAAACATATCTCCTTCTGAAACAGAAATAACACCATACATTGGAATTATAGCAATATTTTTACCATAATTTATATCGGTTTCAAAAAAAGGCATTAAAAAACTAATTCCTAAAATAACAAAAAATATCATAGCTAAGCTTTTTAAAATATTTAAAAGTTCATTTCCATCAAATGTTTTTTTTTCTTCAATTAATAATGTTTTTGAATATTTTTCGCTTAATCTTTTTTTTGTCATCAACAAATAAACAGGATCAATTATCCAAAGCAAATAAAAAGGAAACAAAGGAATTAAAAATAAATTTCTTAAAATTGATTGAAAAATATTTATACTATTTTCTTTTTTACTAATTTCTTTTATATTCTTATCTGTTATATTCTCTGTTATATTTTTATATTCTTTTTGTTTTTCTTCTATTTCTGAGTTTTCCTCTGTTTTTTTTAAAAGATTATTACTTTTTTCATTAATTACTTTTAATCCTAATATTAATTTGCCAGGTGTTTTTCCTAATTTATATTCAAAATAAACAAAATAAAAGAAAATAATTAAAAAAATAAGAAAAGTTATAAACATTAAATCTGATAAGATATTTGGGTTATTATATAATAAATTAAAATTTTGATTAAAATCATTTCCAAATTGAAATTTATTTTCTATTAATACTGATAAAGGACTTAACAAAATTTGTATAATAATTAGGTCTAATATAAAAGCAATTATCCTCTTTAATATAGATGCTTTATTTAAATTATTTTCATTTAAAACAAAATCTACTTTTGGCTCTTTTTGATTTTTGTTCATCTTAATTTATTTTTTATTCTTATTTATTATATTTTTTTAAATTTTTTAAAAAGATTTTCTATTTTAACTTTTTTTATCCCATCATAATAGTTTTATTTGATTTATATATTTTTCTTTAATTATTTTATTTTTTCTTTAATTATTTTATTTATCATTTTTTAAAATTTTTAACTTAAAAAATGAAAAATATATAAAAACAAAACATTTATTTAATAGCTAATTTTGATAAATTTTAAATTTTAATTATTGTTTTTCATAATTATAATTATTTTAAAATATTTTTAAAAAAGGGTTTTTAATGGAAATAAACAAAAATTTTTTTAATTTTTTTACAAAATTAGAAAATTATCCTCTAATTTTAATATTTATAGCCACATATATATTAAGATTTTTTATAAAAGATCCTGAATATTTTAAAGGAAACTTTTTTACAACTATTTTATTTATATTTATTTTTTTGACATTGGCATTTTATTTTTTTACAAATAAATCTGATTTATACATAATGACTTGGCTTTCTTTTTATTTTGCTTCTCCTATAATAAAATTGTCCTTTACAAAAATCGGCAGTTTAGGCTTGCTTTTAACATTTTTTCTGCCATTTATGTTTTTAAGAAGCTTTGATTTTTTTGTTTTTACAAAATACATAAATAAAGAGCAAAGACAAAAATTTTCAGTTAGATATGAATTCTTACTTTTTGTTTTTATACTTTACTTACTAATTAATATAAGCGAGGCAGATTTTAGAACAATTTTTTCAGATTTAATTGAAATTATTACACCTTTTGTTTTTATTTTATATGTAATAAAAAATTTAAATATAGAATATAAGGCAAAAATTTTGAATTTTGTTGTTTTTGTTTCTGTTTTTTATCTTCCTTTAATTGTATATGAAATAATTTTTCAGCCAAACTGGGGCGGCATTGTTGATTGGAGAGGTTATAGAATTTTCGGAAATTTGTTTTGGCATAATTCCTATGCATTTTATTTAGTAGCTCCTATCTTAATAATTTATTCAAAGATAAGGTATTTTTTTGTTGGAAAAAAAGCAGTTTTTAATCTAAATATAGAAAATAAGTTTCATAATAATTTACAAAATAATTTTTCAAATGAATTTTTAAAAAACATATCTTTAAGAGATTTATTCTTAAAATTATTTATTCTTATATTTATGCTCTTTTTTACATATTCAAGAAACGGCTATCTAACTTTAATTTTTACATTATTTTTTTATGAATCTGTTTTGAATCAAGGCTTTAAATTATCAAAAAAAAAGTTTTTTATTATACTATTTATTGTTTTAATGTTATTTAGTTATTGGATTTATTCAACTAAATTTAGTTTAAGATTAAGGCCAGAAACAATTGATGAAAGAACAGAAATCTGGCAGTCTATAATTCCTTTAATAAAAATAGAGCCTGTATTTGGTTATGGATTAGGCAGCTATGAATTATTTAGAGAAAATTTCACTAGAAGCTTATCAAGCCATAATTATTATTTATTCTTATTATTTACTAGCGGATTAATTGGTTTGTTGTTTGTTTTATTTTTTATAATTATATTCTTTAAAGAATATCACCAAGAAATTTCAAAAGAGGAAATAAGCTTTTACAAGAATTATTCCTATTTGAATAGAGAATTTTTTTACAGCGAATTAGGAATGTCTATTTTATTTAGCATATTGTTTTATTCAATTTTTGGAAACTCGGCATTTACACATGTAGTTGCTTTAAACTCTTGGATATTAATAGGTGTTTGTTTAAAAGGCAATGTTGATTAAAATTTAAATTTTCATTAAAAAATTTAAGTATCAATGAAATAAAAAAAAGAGTGTGAACATGGCTTTAAACAATAAAATTTCAAAAAAATTGCAAAAAGATTACATAAAAGAAAAAAAGAATAAACAAAAAAAAAATATTAAAAAAGAAAAAAATAAAAAAGAATCTATAAAAAATAAAAATATAAAAAATAAAAGTATAAAAAATAACAATATAAAAAGAAACATTATAAAAAATATAGAAATAAAAACTAAAGAAATAAATAAAGATAATAAAAATTATATTTCTGAAAATTATAAAATAGAAAATAAACCTATGAATGAGTTAAAAAAAATAAAACTTTTATTTATTTTGCCATCCACAACAATAGGCGGGGCAGAAGTCCAAGCTTCGTATTTATTAAATGGCTTAGATAAAAGCAAATTTGAAATTTATTGCGGTTTGCTTTATAAAAATAATGCCTTGCAAGAATCATTTAGTAATGAAAATATAAAAATTATTAGTTTTAATAAAAAATCTGAATCAGACATTTTTGTTTATTTTAGAATTCTTGATTTTATAAAAAAAAATAATATTGATATAATACAAACATTTTTGGGAAACCATCATGCTTATTTGCCATATTACTTTTTTAATAGCAAAAAAAATCATAATAAATTAAAATGCATTTTGGGAATTAGGGCTTCTAGCGAAAGAAGAGGCTTTTTTTTAGATTTAATGAAATTTAAGCCCTTATTATTTATTTCAAACAGCAATAGAGCAAAAAAGATTTATGTTGAAAATAAAGTTCCAGAAAAAAATATTTTAGTTATTGAAAACGGCATTGACTTAAATAAATTTAATAAAAAATTTGATAAGAAAAAAATAAAAAGTGAATTTTTTTTAAGAGATGAAGATTTTTTAATTGGAATGGTTGCTAGATTAATGGAATCTAAAAATCAAATTCTTTTGATAGAGATTTTAGCTAAATTAAAAAATAGTTTTGAATACTCTGATTTAAGAAAAGAACTGAAAAATAAATTTAATATTCATAATATAAAATTGCTTATTGTAGGAGATGGCCCAAACAGAAAAAATTTAGAAAACAGGATAAAAGAGCTTCAATTGGAAAAAGAGGTTATATTAACAGGAAGCAGAAAAGATATTCCTGAATTAATGTCAATAATGGATGTTTTTGCTTTTCCAAGCTTGTTTCCAGAAGGCTGGCCTAATGTTATAGGAGAAGCAATGGCTTCTGGATTGCCAATAATTGCTTATAACAAAGGAGACATAAAAGAAATATTAATAAATAATTTTGACGGCATAATAACAGAAACAAATCCAGAAATTTTTGAAAAAAAATTGGTTGAATTAATCTTAAATGAAAAATTAAGAAAAAAAATAAGTGAAAATGCTTTAAAATCAGTTCAAAAATTTTCATTAAAAAACATGATAAAAAAATATGAGGATGTTTATTTAAATTATGAAGATTATGTAAAATAAAAAAAAAGATAACAAAAAAGATAAAGTTATTAAAAAAATATAAATTAATAAAAAATATCCAAAAGGTGATGAACATCTTTCAATTAATTATTTCATTAATATATTATGCAAGGCTTGATTTTAGGTATTATTATTTTTATAAATATAAACATAATTTAAAAAAATCGCATGAAGAAATACAAAAATATCAACTTGAAAGATTAAAAAAACTATTAAGGCATGCTTATGAAACAACAGATTATTATAAAAAATTGTTTGATGAAATAAAATTTGATGTCAATAATTTTAATTCATTGGAAGATTTTAAGAAAATTCCTGTCTTGACAAAAGAATTAGTAAAAAATAATTTTGATTCTTTAAAAAGCAAGAAAAAATATAAATTAATTGAAATAAGCTCAGGCGGCTCAACAGGAAACAGAGTAACAATTTTAAAAGACAAAAGATATTTTGAAATTTCAAGAGCTGTTGTAATGAGAGATCTTTATTCTGTTGGCTTAAAACCAGGAAGCAAAGTTGCATGGGTTTGGGGCTCGCCTATTGAAAATAAAAAATTAAAAGCTAATTTTTTAGAAAGGCTTAACTGGTTTATTAACAGGAGGACAATTTTTAACACTTATTATTACACAGACGAGGATATAAAAAAATGGCTTTTTAATGATTTAAAAAAATTTAATCCTGATTTTATTTATGGATATGCCACAGCAATAAGAGATATTGCTTTATTTGCAAAAAAAAATAATTTTGATTTAAAATATCCAAAATTAAAAAAAATATTAACAACAGCACAAAAATTAGAGGACAGGGAATTAATTGAAAATGTATTTAAATGCAAAGTTTTAGATCATTATGGCTGCAGGGAAATTGAATCTATAGCAATTGAAGATGAAAATTATGTTATGCATTCAAGCGATGATTTTGTTTTAGTTGAAGTTGATAAAAACAATGAAATAATTTTAACACCTTTAGAGAGTTATGGCATGCCTTTAATAAGATATAAAAATGGTGATATTGGCTTTATAAAAAAAAAGCAAGAAAGCAAAACAGCATTTAATGTTTTTAACATACAAATAGGCAGAAGTGTTGAAATTCTAAGAACAAAAGACGGAAAAAAGGTTTATTCAGGAATAATAAATAGAGAAATTGGGGATAAAAAAATAGAAATTGGTGAATTTCAATTAGTTCAAAATTCTTATGATGAAATTATATTAAATATTGTAAATGAAGAATCAAAAATAAATAAAAAAAATTTAATAGAATTAAAAAAAATAATAAAAGAAAAATTAGGCATAACTAAAATAAAAATAAATTACTTAAAAGAATTTCCGATAGAAAGCAGCGGTAAAAAAATAGGATATAAATGTTTAATCAAAGATTAAATTCATAAGAAAAAAATTTAATAAAAAATAAAAATTAAAAAATGAAAATATTAATAATAAATTCCAGATATTTTTTATCAGCTGGGCCTGAGAAATATATGTTTTCTTTAATTGATATTTTAGAAAAAAAAGGCCATAAAGTTGTTATTTTCTCAACTAAAAACATAAAAAACCAAAAAAGCATTTACGAGGATTATTTTGTTTCAAGCATTGGCGGAGATGATAAAGTTTATTTTGAAGAATATAAAAAAACACCTAAAACAATTTATCAAATATTGGAAAGGCAGTTTTATTCATTTGAAGTTAAAAATGCATTAAAAAAATTAATTATAAAAGAAAAACCAGAAATTGCATATTTATTGCATCATCAAAATAAATTATCTCCTAGTGTTATTGATGCATGTTATGAATTAAAAGTTCCAATAGTCTTAAGAATTTCAGATTTTAGTTTGGCTTGCCCAAGCAATAATTTTTTAAGAAATTCAGAAGTTTGTGAATTATGCACTAACTCTTTAATAAATTCTATTAAATATAAATGTGTAAAAAATTCTTTTTTTGGCAGTTTGGTTAAAGCAACAGCATTAAAATATTACAGATTAACAAAAATTTATGAAAAATCAAATGCAATAATATTTCCAAGTTATTTTACATTAAATAAATTAAAATTTTTGTTTAAAAGACCAGAATTAATTTATTTGCCGACATTTGTAAAAACTCAATTTGAACTAAAAGAAGGGAAAAAAAAAACAAATGAAAAATATGCCTTATTTGTCGGCAGAATAGAAGAAGAAAAAGGAATTCTTTATGCAATAAAAGCATTTGAAAAAATTCAAAATGAAAAAAATGAAACTGAAAAAAATAAAATTGTAAAAAATGAAAAAAAAAGGAATAAAAAATTAAATAATTTTAATTATAAATTAAAAATAGTCGGAAAATCACACAGCGGCTACATAAAAGAACTAATTAATTATGTTGAAAAAAATAACATAAAAAATGTTGAGTTTTTAGGGGAAAAAACACAAGACGAATTATCAAATTTATATAAAAATGCCTCATTTTTGATAATGCCAAATATTTGGTATGAGAATATGCCAAATGTTGTTTTAGAAGCATTTAGTTTTAAAAAGCCGGTTGTTGCCTCAAATATAGGATCAATGAGAGAAATAGTAATTGATAATTACAACGGATTTTTAGTTAATCCCAAAGATTATGATGCTATCTATGAAAAAGCTTTATTGCTTTTTGAAGATGATAAACTAAACAAAAAATTAGGAAAAAATGCCTATAATGATTCAATAGAAAAATACAATCCTGAAACACATTATAATAAATTAATTGATATTTTCAATAATGTTGTAATTAAAAAAAATTAAAAAAATTAAAAAAAATAAAAAAATAAAAAAAATAAATCTAAAAAAAACAAAGGTGAAACTATGTGTGAAAAATTTTATGAAAAAATGATTGCATTAAGCTATTACATAAAAAATGATAAAAGGTTTGATTATTATAAAGAATATGTTTCAAATTTAAGCAAAACAAAAGAAGAAATAAAAGAATTACAATTAAACAAATTAAAAAAATTAGTTAAGCATGCTTATGAAACAGTTCCTTATTATAAAGAATTGTTTGATAGAAATAAAATTAATCCAGAAATAAATAGCTTTGAGGATTTTAAAAAAATTCCTGAATTAGAAAAAAAAACAGTTTTAGAAGATTATAAAAAATTATTAAGCAATAAAAAATACAAATTAATAAAGCAATTTTCCGGTGGCTCTACTGGAAATAAAGTTACTATTTACAAAAACAAAGAATATTATGAAAGATGTGCTGCTGTTTGGCTGAGAGATTTATATTCTGTTGGCATTACTCCTGGAATGAAATCAGCATGGGTTTGGGGAAACACAAGCCAAGATTTACCTTTTAAAAAAAGATTTTTTGAATGGCTTTCTTTTAAAATAAACAGAAGAATAATGTTTAATACTTTTAGATATACAGATGATGATATTGAAAAATGGATAACAAAAGAATTTAATAAATTTAAGCCAGATTACATGTATGGCTATGCTGGAATAATCTATGATATTGCAAAATGCATAAAAAACAGAAATTTAAAAATACATCAATTAAAAAAAATAGTAACAACATCAGAAAGATTAGAGCACAGGGAATTTATTGAAGAAGTTTTTAATTGTAAAATACATGACCAGTATGGTTGCAGTGAAGTTAATTCTGTTGCAATAGAAAATGAAAATGGCATAATGCATGTCAGCGATGACTTTGTTGTTTTAGAAATAAACAAGAATAATGAAATTTTATTGACACCTTTGGAGAGTTATGGCATGCCTTTATTAAGATACAAAGTTGGAGATGTCGGCATTATTGAAAAAACAGATAAAAAAGATAAATCTCCTTTTGGGCATTTTAGTTTAGTTGTTGGCAGAATCTATGAAATTTTATTAGATAAAAATGGCAAAAAAGTCAGTGGCGGCTTAATTAAACAAAGAGTTGAAGATGAAGATTTAGAAATTAATGAATTTCAAGTTGTCCAAAAATCATTTGAAGAAGTTGATTTAAATGTTGTAAAAGATAAATTTACAACAGAAAAAGCAGCAGAAAGAACAGCTGAAATTTTAAAAGAAGAATTGGGCTGTAAAAAAGTCAATATAAATTACATGGATAAATATCCAGCAGAGCCAAATGGAAAAAGAATTGCTTTTAAATGCATGATAAAAGAAAGCAGATAATGATTATATTTCATTTTTTAAATAATTAATTAAAATTTTAATTTTTATAAAATTTATTTATATAAAATGCAAAAAATCTTATTAACAAACGGAGAAAATCTAAAAACATTAACTACATTAAGGAATTTGGCTAAACATAATTATGAGGTTCATGTTTCATCTGATAAATGGTATGCCTGTTCTTTTTATTCTAGATATTGCAAAGGAAAATTAAGAACAATAAACCAATCAATAGATAAAGAAAAATTTTTGCAAGATCATTTTGATTACATAATAAAAAACAAGATTGATATCTTTATTCCAATAAATCCGCCAGAATTGGCAATTGTTTTAGAAAATAGAAAAAAATTTGAAGATTTAAAAAAACAAGGCATTAATGTAAAAATTCCTTTTGATAGTTTTGAAAAATTTGACAAAGCAAGAGATAAATATGATTTTTATTTAATATGTAAAAAAGCAAAAGTCAATGTTCCAAAAACACTTTTAGCATTAGAAAAAAAACTTGATTTTAATTTTCCTGTTGTTTTAAAAGAAAGAAAAGGTGCTGGTTCAGAAAGATTAAAAATAGCGAAAAATAAAAACGAATTAGAAAAATATTACAAAGAATTTGAAGAAAAAAATATTTTAAATAAATACATTGTTCAAGAATTTGTTTATGGACAAAATTATGGCAGTGCAAGTTTTTCTATAAAAGGAGAAAGTAAAATTATTTTTAATTACATAAGTGTTAGAGAATTTCATGTTAATTATGGGACAAGCACATCAAGAAAAAGCATTTATGATAAAACTATTGAAAATGATGTTAAAAAAATTTTAAAAGTTTTAAAATGGAATTATATAGGGCATTTTGACATAATAAAAACAAAATCAGGAGAAAATTATTTTATTGAAATGAACCCAAGATTATGGCTTTCAATAAGTTTGCCTATTTATTGTGGATTAGATTTTCCTTATTATTTAGTTGATGAAAAAGCAACAATTCCAAAAAACTATAAAGAAAACATTACAGCAAGAGTTTTATTTTCAGATATTTTAGTTTTCATAAAATCAAACTTTAAATACTTTTTAAACAAAAAACAATATGAAAAATACAAATATCCAATGAAAGAATTCTTGCAAAAAAGCTATTTTGATGATTTAGACATTAAAGATTTAATGCCTTCTTTGTTTTTGTTTTTTCTAGCTTTAAAAGGAAGAGAAATATAAAAAAATTAATTTCTTTTAACTACATAAATACTTTTCTTTCAACTACATAAATACTTCCACTAAAACCTTGAGGTAACATATATTTATCATCTGAATTAGGAGAATAAATAATACACTTTTCTGGAGCAATAACAACAGCAACAGTATTAAAAGGATTATCTACTTTTTGAGCATCTCCATTTTGAGCATATTTTCCAGCATTTTCTACTATCTTCCATATAGGTAATGAACCAAACTTCTCAAATTGCCTCACTTTTAGTGAATCAGTTAAACCAACTTGCAATTGAGGATATGCATTTAATGCATATACTATTCCTTGCTCTGTTCTAACAAGATAAAGTGAATCTTGTCTCTTTGTAGCTTCTCTTACGGCTTCTTCTAGCTTTGAATGCAAGAAGAATGGGATTATTTTGTAATAATCACTAAATGAATCTAAAGAGTTATATGTTATCTTTTCAAAATTAGAATTTAATAATCTAGATAAATACTCTAAAAGCATATTCCTTGTATCTATATTTAATTGATAATTCCATACTTGATCATTTCCTTGATCATTTCCTGGTTTCTTCACTTCGTTATTATTTAAAAAACTTAGAAAATTCAAAATTAGACCATCCAAACTTGGACCCTTCAAACTTGGACTCTTCAAACTTGGACTCTTCAAACTTGGACCCTTCAATAATATATATATTGGAATTTTTGGACTTTTTTGTGTTGTCGTCATTTTTTCACTTTTTGTTTATTTTTTATTTTATTTAAATTTATAAAAATTTTATTTAAATTTATAAAAACAAGTAATATATAAATTTTTCTTTTTTATTACTATAAAGTAATTATTTAACAATTAATTAATTTAGACATTAAAGATTTAATGCCTTCTTTGTTTTTGTTTTTTCTTGCTTTAAAAAGAAGAGAAATATAAGTTTCATCAATGCATTATAAAAACTCATAAGAATAGATAATTTTAAATAATGTTAAATAATTCTATTTAATATTAAATAAATTTTAACAATATTTAATAAAAAAGTGAGATTATGGTATTAAAAACATTTAATATTGATGAAACAATTTATAAAAAATTTTCAGATTTATGTAAAAATAATGGAATGAGTATGAGTAAGCAGATAGAATTTTTTATGAGATCTATAGTTGAAGAAGAGCCTGAAGCAAAAAAAGAGTATTTAGAAAAATTAAGTAAAATTAGAAAACAACCTAACATAGAAATAGGCACTATTAAAGAATTTAGAGATAGATATTTTTTAAAATAAAATGTATTCTTTAAGTTTAAAGCCAAAAGTTGATAAAATTTTTAGAAAATTAAGTAAAAAGAATCCTAAACAATTAGAGATAATTACAAAAAAATTAGAAGAGATTTTAGAAGAACCAAAAAGATTTAAGCCATTAAAAGGGGATATGCATGGCAGTTATCGTGTCCATATAGACAAAAGTTTTGTTCTAATTTATGAGATTGATGAAAAAAATAAAAAGGTTATATTACTTGATTATAACCATCACGATAAGATTTATTAAATATATTAGAAAATAGTTATTTTATTATCTATTTTGTTGTTGATATTGCCTTAAAAAAATTAACTAAGTTATTCTCCCAATGCACAATCATGGGCAAAGGATCAGAAAAAGATTCATATGCAAAAACATGTTTTGAAAAATATGGCTTGAAAAATTCTTTTAATGTTGGCCTTTGATTAAGCAAACTTTCTTTTAAATCTGCATAAAAATTTATCCAGTAAATTCCTTTTTTAAAATCATTTATCTCAATAAGATTATTATTCATAATATCTTCATATAAAATATAAGGATAATTAATTCCGCATTTTGTTGATAATAGTGTATTTAAAATTATCCTGCCATTTACTTCAATAAACTTATATTTTTTATCTCTAGAATCATATTTAAATTCAAAAGCACAATTTCCTGTAAAATTAATTTCTTTTAAAAAAGATTCAACATATTTTTTTAATTGCTCCTGGTTTGAAGAAACACAGACTCTTGCTAAACCGAAAAAAGGTGGTGTTTGTCTTATTTTATGAAATTGAAATGCATTTGTTATTTTTCCATTTTTAAAATAACAAACATATGAAACTAAATTCATATCATTACCTTGGATTATTTCAGTAACCATCATTTTTAATTTTTGTTTTTCACATAATTTATATTTCTCAATTAATTCATTATAATTATTTATTATAAACAACTTTGTGTGAAAAATTTTATAGAAAAAATGCCTTTCCTCTGGCTTTAATATACATGGAAATTTAATTTTTTTATTTTTATAGGCTTCTTCAACATCTTTTATTGATTTCGGAAAGATTGTTTTAGGCAAATCTAGTTTTGCTTTCTCTGCTATTTTATACATCAATTCTTTATTAACAATCTGCCTTACTATATTATAATCCGGCACATTAAATTTATAGTATTTCTGCAATTCCTTTTTATAATAAGAAACACAAATTAAAGTTTCATCAGAAGCAGGAATCAATAAATTATTAAACCATTTATCCTTATTTTTTATCAAAACCTCAAAAATCTCTTTTTTATATAAATAATCATTTATTTTAACTTTTTCAACACAATATTTACTTAATTGAGCAACATCATATTTACTTTGATAAAAAACAATTGATTTTATTCCTTTAATTCCTAAACTTCTGACAATGCCTAATGCCAATGGACCAGCTGACAAAATTATTGCTTTTTTCAAATTAAAAAACTAATACTTGCTTTATTTATATATTTTTTTAATATCATCATTTTTTAATATTAAACACTAGAAAATACATAAATAATTTAAACTGTAAAATTTATTATTAATATTATGAAAATCGCGATGATTGGCTTAAGAGGGATTCCTGCTTATTACGGTGGTGTAGAAAATGTTGTTGAAAATTTATCAATTGAGTTAGTTAATTTAGGTAATGAAGTTACTGTTTATTGCAGAACACAATATTGCCCAAACAAAATAAAAGAATTCAAAGGTGTAAAATTAAAATATTTTTCAACAATAAATACAAAACATACAGAAACAATTTATCATACTTTTATTTCTTCATTAAATGCACTTTTTTCTAATTATGATATTGTGCATTATCATGCAATGGGAAATGCAATATTTTCTTTTATGCCAAGATTAACAAGAAAAAAGACAATACTTACTTTACATGGCTTGGATTATGAAAGGGAAAAATGGGGCTCTCTTGCCAAAAAATTTTTAAAATTAAATGAAAAATTATCCTTAAAATTTCCTAATGCAATTGTTAGTGTTTCTGAAAATATAAAAGAGCATTATTGGGATAGATATAAAAAAGATATTTATTATATTCCAAATGGAGTGAATTTCTATAAAAAATTAGAGTTAAATAAATTAAAAAAATTTGGATTGAAAAAAGGCTATATATTATTTTTAAGCAGGATTGTTCCTGAAAAAGGCTTGCATTATTTAATTGAGGCTTTTAAAAAAATTAAAACTGATAAGCAATTAGTTATTGTTGGAGAAGCAATTCATACAGAGGATTATTTTAAAAAAATAAAAAATATGGCTGAAAATGATTCAAGAATTATTTTTACAGGCTCTCTTTTTAATGATGAAAAACAAGAAGCATTTTCAAATGCCTCAATTTTTGTTCTGCCTTCAACAATGGAAGGAATGCCTATTGTTTTATTAGAAGCAATGTCTTATGGCTTGCCTGTTTTAGCAAGCAATATAAAAGCTAATCAAGAAACAGGAAAAGATTATATTTATTATTTTAAATATATGAATTCAGATTCTTTAAAAGAAAATATTATATATATGTTAAAGAATTATAAAGTAGTAAGTAAAAAAGC
>JAWBPL010000007.1:0-12715 GCA_038825025.1 Candidatus Woesearchaeota archaeon
GAATATAATATAAAATAGGCTTAATAAAAAAACTTCCTAATAGAGGAGAATTCATATTAAAATAGGCTTTTTTTTTATTTAATAGCATTGGCAAAGTAAATGTTGTCAAAAAAACAAAGTTTTCAATTATTTTTTTTTTTATTTTCTTAGGAAAATTTTGCCAAATTAAAAAAGGATATTTTACAAAATAAGTTTTATTGTTCAGTTTTACACTAAAGCCTTTTTTAGAAATATTATATTTTATTATAAGAACATCTTTTTCTAAATTTTTTTCCTCGCTCATTATGTTCTAAAAAAGTATTATTTAGTTTAAATAAGTTTCTAAAATTTTTAAATTTTTAAAAAATTAATGGAATAAATTTTTTTACTTTTTTTTTATAATTTATTTTTAGTAAAGATTTTAAATATGTTTATTTTCATAAACTATATGTATGAAGAAAGCGAAGAATTTGAAAATAAGGAATTATATAATTCTATGATAATAGCTTTAATAATAGGCATAATTATAGTAATTTTGTCATTAATATTTTTAAGGCCAGAGCCAGAATATTTTACTGAATTGTATTATACAAATCATAAATCATTGCCTTTTTCAGTATTGCCAAATAAAGAATATTATTTTAATATAACAATTGCAAACCATGAAGAAAATGACACAAATTATAATTTAAAAATAGTTCTTGAATATGAAAAAGATAACGAGAATAAATCAGAAATAATTTATCAAGAACAGGTTTTTGTAAAAAAAGAAGAATACAAAAATTTAACTTTTTCATATAAAATTCCAGAAGTAAAAAAAGTAAAAGTAAAAACAACAATAGAGCAAGAGAAAAATGATTCATTACAAGATATTCATTTCTTTGTTTATAATGAAAATATTGTTTTAAGATATCCTGAATACATAGCATTAATTGATTGTGTTCCAAAATATAATTTAACAGGTTTATTATCTATAAATGCATCAGGAAATGAATCTAATCTAAAAATAAGAAAAAACGGAATTGAAGTTTTTAACACAACATTAACTGAAATAAAAATAATAGAAACAAATGTTGAAATCAAAGAAAATGATTTTATTGACATTGTTTTTGACAATGATTTTAAAAATGATACTTTAGATAGAAATTTATATATTTATGATATATTTATCGGAAATGAAAAATTAAAAGAAAAATATTTTATTGCTGATACTGGAAAGGAAAAAGATTCTGTTGATTGTGAAAATATAAGAAATATTACAAAATCTATTCCATGGAATGCTGCATTGAGGTTTAAAGCATGATAGAATTTAATATATTAATTCAAATTTTAAGAATTATTATTGGTTTGCCATTAGCATTATTTATCCCTGGCTATTTATTAACTTTAATTTTTTTTTATGAATTAGATCAATTGGAAAAAATAGCATTAGGCTTTGTTTTAAGCATTTGTGTTGATATTGCAGTTGGCTTATTTTTAGGATATAACAAAACAATGAAAGATTTAACAGGAGGAATTACTGCTTTAAATTTGTGGCTTTATTTATCTTTAATTACATTAATTTTGTTTGCTGTTTATTATTTAAAAAGAAAAAGAAAATTAGTTAAAAAATTTGATTTTTAAAGAGATATTGTAATTTAAACATACTCTTAATAAAAGAAACCTTTTTAAAAAGAATTTTATTAATTTTCTTTTATTTTTATTGAAAATATAATTGTAAAAGTTTTCATTTTAAATGAAAATATTTATAAATATTATTTCTTTTCTTTTATTTATGGATTTAAATATATTGAAACAAATAATAATTGAACAAAAAGAAGATTTTGAGAAAGATACTTTTTATGTAGAAAGAGAAATCCTTTTAAAATTAGAAAAAGAAATAGATTTGCCTTATATATTTGTTATTTCAGGAATAAGGCGCAGTGGCAAATCCACTTTGCTAAAGCAAATTAAAAAAAAATTTTATAATAATAATGTAACTTATTATTTTAATTTTGAAGAAGAAAGATTGCTTGGTTTTTCTGTTGAGCATTTTGATTTGTTATATCAAGCATTATTAGAAATATATGGCAAAAGTAAAATATTTTTTTTTGATGAAATACAGAACATAAAAGGCTGGGAGCTTTTTGTCAGAAGAATGCATGATAGGGGATTTAAATTTTTTATCACAGGCTCAAATTCATCTATGCTAAGCAAGGAACTTGGCACTAGATTAACAGGAAGATACATACCTTTGGAAGTTTACCCTTTTTCATTTAGGGAATTTTTAAATTTTAAAAAAATAGATTATAAAAAAAATGTTTTAACTACAGAAAAAAAAGCTTTTATCCGTAGTTGTTTTATTGAATATGTTGAAAAAGGTGGGTTTCCGGAAATTTTGCTTTATAATTCATCAGAAGCTTTGAAAATACTTTATGATAACATAATCTATAGAGATATTCTTGTAAGATATGGTATAAATGATGAAAAAACTATGCGTGATTTGTCTTTATTTTTATTTAGCAATCATAGCAAAAATTTTAGTTATAATAATTTAAAAAAAATTTTAAATGTCGGCAGCCCTAATACAATAAAAAGCTACTTATCTTATTTGGAAAATTCTTATCTCTTATTTTCCATAAATAAATATTCTAATTCTTTAAAAGAGCAAATTTATTCTGATAAAAAAATTTATGCAATTGACACAGGGCTTATAAAAAAAATTTCTTTTAAAGTTTCACAAGACCTAGGGAGGGTATTTGAGAATATAGTTTTTATTGAGCTAAAAAGGGCAAATTATAAAATTTATTATTTCAAAGATAAAAAAGAATGTGATTTTGTTATATTTAAGGATAATAAAAAAGTTATGCCTATACAAGTTTGCCAATCTTTACAAGATTCAGAAACTAGGTTAAGAGAATATAATGGACTTTTAGAAGCAATGAATTTTTTAAAACTGAAACAAGGCATTATAATAACTGAAAATGAAGAAAAAACAGAATATATTAAAAATAAAAAAATTAATATTGTACCTTTATGGAAGTGGCTTCTGGAATAAAAATAAAATAGTTTGTTTTTTTCACAAAAATAAAGATCTTAAAAAAGAAACCTTTTTAAAAAGAAAGGTTTTTATATTAAAGATTAAATAAATATTGTAATAACTATCAAAAGGTGAAAAAAGTTGTCGGATGGTTCTGGAGAGAAAAAAGATGATTCTCCGAAAATGTTTAATCCTTTAAATTATTACTATTTTAATACTTTAATAAGCACACTTGAAGATATAACAAAAAAAAAGCATAATTCTGAGAAACTTGAAGATAGATTGGCGATTTTGGAAGAATTTAGTCATCCAGATAAAGATCATAAAGCAAAACTGCAATTAGATTTAAGAAATGCATTTTTGCATGATGAAGATTCTGTTTATCGAGCTGCTGTTAATGTTCTTGGTCAAAAATTAAAAAAAGATACCGATAAATTTGGAGAAGGGGCTGATGATGAAAATCTTTGGGCTGTTATTGATGCTTTTGTTGAGGCATCTCTATCTAAATTATATCATGTTGATATTGAAGCTTTAAAAAGAGATGTTGCAGAAACATATTTGTCTTCTGCAGACAGAAAAAATGATAAAGAGCTGAAGAAAAGATTGAGAATGCTTTTTGATGATGCTCTTGGTGGAGGAAAGCTTGGAGAACAAAGCGAACAATTTCAAGGAATTACTACTGAAGAAATCTATAGACTTTTAGCAGGAAAAACAAAAACACAAGCACAACTTTACTTATCTGAAGTAGTTGGCAGAGTTGCATCTGCACATGCTACAATCCTTCAAAATTTATTTTTTCAGAAATTATTGGGCGATAAACAACATGAATTAAGGCAAAAAGTTTATGAAAGAGCAAAGGAAAAAGGATATGAAACAAGAGTTCCTTGGGCAGAAAGAGGATTAGGTCAATTGATAGATAGTTATCTTTTAACACATGATGAATTAAAAGAGAAATTAGGTCTTACTCCAGATAAATTAGGCTATTATATCCTTGAAAAAAAAAAAGAAACTAAACACTAAAAAATAATCTTTTCTTTATTTTCTATCTCCAATTAACAAAAAATTAACTTTTTCTACCTTTCTTTGAATTAACAATACAAAATCAAAATCCAAAACTTTCTTTTCTAAAAATATTTTTTTATAGCAATTTTAAAAAAATCAAAATCTTTATATGTAATAATTATAATAATCATGTTTCAACAATTTTATAATAGGGAGAAGGAATTAGATTTTTTAAATAGATTCTAATTTTCTATATCATGATTTACTAAAAAAATGAGAGAACTAACAAAAAAAGAAAATGTTTTGCTTTATGAATTAGATGAGATTATATGAAAAAACATTTTAAAAAAGTATAACAGAAACATTTTTATATTAGTATAATTTTAATTAGTATAAAATGGATTATACTAATTTTGTTAAAAAAAATTTTATTAACAGGGTAGAAGAATTAAATGCTTTAATTCAAAGAATAAATAGCAACAAAGCCGAGTTTATTATAGTTTATGGAAAAAGAAGAGTTGGGAAAACAGAATTATTATTGCAGCTTTTAAAAGTTAATAAGAATATTCTTTATTACATTTTTAGAAATGAAAACGAAGTAATGCAATTAAAAAGATTATCTGAAATATTAGCTGAAAAGATTAATGATGAGTATTTATTATCAAATCCTTTTTTTAATTGGGATTCTTTTTTTAAATATATAAAAAATAAAGACTTTATTCTTATTTTTGATGAGTTTCCTAATGCTGTTATTTCAAATCAAAGTTTGCCCTCTATTTTTCAAGAATATTGGGATTTGCATTTAAAGAACACAAAAACAAAAATCATTTTATGTGGCTCATCAATAAAAATGATGGAATCTCTATTAGGTTATAAATCACCTATTTATGGCAGAAGAACAGCACAATTTTTAATAGAGCCTTTAAAATTTAAACATGCACAACTTTTTTTTGGAAATATTAGTAAGGAGGAAAAGATTATTTATTACTCTATTTTGGGGGGCACTCCAACTTATTTATTGGAATTTGATTTTTCTAAAAAGGTTGATGAAAATATTTTAAGTATTTTAAAAAAAGACTCTTTTTTATTTAATGAAGTTAATTTTATTTTAAGAGAAGAATTAAATGAGCCAAGAACATATTTTAGTATTTTAAGTGAAATCTCAAAAGGAAAAACAAAAATTTCAGAATTAATAAATTCAACTGGTTTAGATAAAACAACAATTATTAGGTATTTGTCAATATTAATAGACTTACATTTAGTTGAACGAAAATTGCCTTTTAATGAATCAATAAATTCAAGAAAAGGCATATATGTTTTAAAAGATAATTTTTTTAGATTTTGGTTTAGGTTTATTTTTCAAAAATTGGAATTATTGCAGCAAAATAATCAAGAAGCAGTTTTAAAATATATTAAGGAAAATTTAAATCAATTTGTAAGTTTTTCTTTTGAAGAAATATGTAAAGATTATTTAAGAGCACATTATGAAATTGTAAATTCTTGGTGGCACAAAGACAAAGAAATAGATATAATTGCTATTAAAGAACAAAATGAAAAACAAGAAATTTTGTTTGGCGAATGCAAATGGCAGAATTCATTAGTTGATACAGATGTTTATTATGAACTAAAAGAAAAATCCAAGTTTGTGAATTATAAACGAGAAGATAGAGAAAAAGAAAAAAACAAAAATAAAGAAAAAAGCAATAAAATAACTGAAAAATTTGCTTTATTTTCAAAATCAGGATTTACTAAAAAAATGAAAGAATTGGCAAAAAAAGAAAATGTTTTGCTTTATGAGTTAAATGACATATTATAAAAGAAATATTTTATAAATGTAAAAAATTTATAAAAGAATTTTAAAAAAAGTTATTTTTTATTTTTTCTTGCTCTTTTTCTCTGTTTTTAATTTATTAAAAGTTTCAGGCAAATCAATTACATATTTTCCTTCTGCTAATTTATAAATTACAGGATTGTCTTTAAATAAGCTGACTAAATCAATTTCATATTTTCCAGGCTTTTGAATTCTTATTGATTCTAAATCAAGAACAACAGGCTCATCATAAGTCTCTTGCAATCCGATAATATCAAAAACATCTTTTTCTATTTGTGTTTTTTCTGTTTTTGTTAATTTTTCTGTAACTTTTTTCATTTCTTCAAGCTTTTCTTTTTTTACATAGAAGAACAATTTTGAGCCACAAGAACAACCTTTTAAAATCTCATTACTTCCATCTTGATAAAAAGTTCCGCATCTAACACACTGGTGTGGCATTTAAAAGACCTCGTTAAGAGTTGTTCTATTAAATATAAAATATTTCAACTGAAAAAACATCTTTATGCAAACTACTTTCGTAAGAAAGTAGTTTTTAATCTCTTTTCCCTCAAGGCTTTTTTTAAAAGCCTTGATATGCTGGTGTGGCATTTAAAAGACCTCTTTAATCTTAAAACCGTTGAACATTTAACTACCTTTTTATTTTTTTGATTTAGAAATATCTTTTGTATATAATTGAATTTTATCTGGATCTTTTTTAATTTCCCTGACAATATTTGCAGGGCCAATAATTGTAAAACCATCTCTGTTTCCTAACAATAATTTAACTAAAAACTTATGTATTTTTTCATAAAGGTTTTTATTTTTTTTATCTAATGAAACATCCTCTAACTCAATCCCTGTGAATTTCTCGTCTATGTTTTCCATTGTCCTTTTTATTAATTCTGCTTTCTCTGTTTCTTTGATTCTGCCTTCTATTAAAATTATTTTTTCATCTTTAGCCAAAGACAATAATTTTTTTATTCTTTCTTCAGGCTCTAATTGAGAAATTTCACTATAAGGAATGAATTGCAATGTTAACATTTTTTTCCTCTTTTTCATGCTAAAGCTATTAAGGATGAATAAAACTCATCCATGTTTGTTCCAAATTTAGCTGAAATCCCAATAACTTTATATTGAGGAAATGCAGCTTGAATCTTTTTTATATCTGCTTTTTTCAAATCAATTTTATTTGCAACAATTAAAACAGGAATGTTTCTTGCCTGCAAATTTCCGATAATTGTTAAATTAACCTGGCTATATGGATCTTTAGTAGCATCCAAAACAATAATTACTGTGTCCATATCATCTAGCCATTTTATTGCATCAATAACACCTTTTGTTGCTTCTTTTGCTCTTTGCTTTGCATCTTTTTCATCCATGTATTTTAAAAAATCTTCATAATCAATTTTTGTGGCAATCCCAGGAGTATCAACTAAATTAAATGTTAATTCTTTGCCATTTGATTTTATTGTTATTTGCTCTTTAATCTGAATTTCTCTTGTTTCATGTGCAATAGGAGAAGCTGTTCCCATTTCTTCGCCAAGCCAGTCCTGGCATATTTTATTGGCCAAAGTTGTTTTTCCACCATTTGGCGGTCCATATAAACCAAGCTTTATTTTTTTCTTTCCTTTAAATAATCTATTAAAGAAATTGCTGAAACTTCCAAAAGCATTTTTTATGAATTCAAACATAATTTTTTAATTAATAATTAAGTTTAAAAGTTTTGCGGTTTTTTTTGGAAAAATAAAATTAAAAAATAAAAATTAAAAAATTAAGAATTAATTAAAATAAAAATAAATTACACATAATAATATTTTCCTTCTCTTTTTTGCTCTCTGTCTTTAAAAGAATCTTCTTTATTTATTCTCGGCCTTTTTGTTTCTTCATCTCTTCTTAATGTTATTTCTAAATCTTTTAATAAAGTGTTCATGCCTTTTTCCATATCATAAGGGCCAAATGATTCTCCTCTAACAGCAGGCTCGCCTTGAAAAACAATCAATCTTTCAGATAAATAATCCAAAAACAACAAATCATGATCAACTACAACAACAGAAACTTTTCTTAATTCTACGATATTAGAAATAACTTTTGAAACAATCAATCTTTGCTCTACATCTAAATATGCTGAAGGCTCATCCAATAAATATAAATCAGCTTCTTTTGATAAGCAGTATGCAATAGCAACCCTTTGAAGTTCTCCGCCAGAAAGTTCGTTAATCTTTTTTAAAAATAAGGGATTTATATCTAAAGGCCTTATTAATTCAACATTATATTTTTGTATTGCCTCTTGCAACAATACCATTACTAATTCCTCAGAATCAGAATTCAAATATTGAGGCTTATAACTAACTTTTATTTTTTTATTATCTTCTGAAAAAGATTTTTCCCAATTATCAGGTTTTAATTCTCCTGCCAATACTTTAATAAAGCTTGTTTTTCCTATCCCATTAACTCCAAGAATACCTATTTTTTCATTATACTTTATGTTTCCTTCATTTGCTATTAATTTAAAATCACCAATGCTTTTTTCAAAATATGGCCAGTTTGCTATTACTTGTATTGTATTGCTTTTAAAAGGATTTTTAATATTAAATTGTAATTTTGTTTCTCTAAACCTGACATTTTCCTCTCTTAAATAGCCTTCTAAAAAAGAATTAATCCCGTTTTTTGTTTGCTTAGGCTGGCTTACTACACCATAAGAGCCAGTATTGCCATACATAACATGAACTATGTCAGCCATATAATCTAATGCAATTAAATCATGCTCAATAACAATAACAGCAATTTCATTATCTTGATTTTTTTCAGAAGCAAGGTTCTTTATTAGCTTTGAAATTTTCAATCTTTGTTTTATATCTAAATATGAAGTTGGCTCGTCAAAAATATACAAGTTAGCTTTTTTTAAAAATGTTGCAGCAATAGCAACTCTTTGAAGTTCTCCCCCTGAAATAACAGAAATATCTCTATCTAATAATTTATCTAATTCAAACAAATTAGTTATTTCTTGTAATCTTGAAGTTTCATTTTGAGAATCAACCTTTTTCAATAAATCAATTACCTTGCCAGAATATTGCTTAGCAATTAAATCTACTTGCTGAGGCTTATATGCCACTTTTATTAATCCTTTTTTTACTTTTTCAAAATATAATTGTGCTTCAGTCCCTTTAAAATAATTTATTAAATCCTGAATTGTGGCTTCTTTTCCGATTTCACCTAAATTCGGCTTTAAAACATCAGCCAAAATTTTTATTGCTGTGCTTTTTCCAATACCGTTAATTCCAATAATGCCAACAACTTTTCCAAAAATAGGAATAGGCAGATTATATAAAACAAAGCCATTTAAGCTATGCCTATGAATTGGCTGTTTTTCCAATGCACTTGGCAAATTAATAATTTTAATTGCCTCAGGAGCAGCATTAACACAAATCCCGCAGCCAATACATAAAGACTCATCTATCAAAAGCTTTTTTCCTTCAATAGTAATGCATTCTTTTCCTGTCCTGTTGATGGGGCATAATGATTGAATATATTTTTTTTTATCCTCATCTTTAAGCTTTGTATTATCTACAATAGCAATTCTTTTTGGCATAATTATAAAAAAAAATGAGAATTATTTAAATTTATTCTAAAAAAATTTTCTGAAAAAATAATTATCTTAAAAAATATAAAAAATATTTTTTTGGATTTTAGCAAAAAGAATGAAATAAAAAAAAGATTAAAAAAATAAAATAACAAAAAGATTAAAAAATAAAAAAATGCAAAATAAATTTAATTAAAAAACAAAGAAAAAATATATATTCTATTAAGAATATTTTTTTATTTTTTATTCTTATTAGAATAGAAATATATTTAAATACCAAATACAATTAATTTTAATATAATCATATAAAGTATGAGGTGAAAAACATGGCTGCAAAAAAAGCTGCTAAAAAAACAACAAAAAAAGCAACAAAAAAGAAATAATTGAATAAAAGTTTATATATTTCTTTTTCTTTTTTTTTTTATATGCCTAATAACATAATTTTTGAAAATCCAGAACAAAGCCTGAATAAAAACCAAAATGAAAAGTCAGAGGATTTAATAGCAGGCTTTATAGTCTATCCAACATATAGAATAATAGAGGATAAAGCTTCTACCTATTTATTTGGCAGGCTGGAAAATAATGAATCTTTTTTGGCTATAAATCATTATAAGCCTTATTTTTTTGTTAGAGAGAAAGACAAAAAAAAGATAGAAAAACTAATTAAAGAAATAGAGCTTATTTCTATTAAAAAAATTTCTTTAACTGAAAAAACAGATTCTAAAAATTTAGAAAATAAAGAATATGAAATTGATTTAAGCACAATAAGTTCTGAGATATTAAATTTTTTTTCAAAAAAAAAAAACAATAATAAAAATGGAAAAATAAAAAAGGAATTAAATAAAAATAAAAAAAATAATGAAATAAATATAAATCTGAATGAATCTGATTTAAATAAAATTCTAGACTTAAAAAATGATTCAATCAAAATTTATGAAACTGATTTTAAAAATTTTTACGAAGAAAATGTAATAAAAATAGAATTAAACTTGCCAAAAAATCTGCCTGTTTTAAGAGATATTTTAGAATCAATGGATATTATAACTTATGAGGCAGACATAAGATTTGCTTACAGGTTTATGATTGACAAAAATATAAAGGGTGCTATTTTAATTAAAGGGGATTACAAAAAAGGAAAATATATAACAAGAATTTATGAGAATCCAGAAATAATTGTTGATGATTTTATTATAAATCAAAAAATAACCGAAAAAAAATTTAATAATTTAAGAGTTATTTCTATAGATATAGAAAGCTCAATGGATTTAAAGGAATTATATTGCATATCTGTTTTTTCAAAAGATTTTAAAAAAACACTTTTTGTTGATAAAAATAAAAAGTTTAAAAACCCTTTAAAAGATAATTTCACTTATGTCGAAGCTTTTGAAAATGAAAAAGACTTATTATTGAGATTTCAAGAAATTATTTTTAATTATGACCCAGATATTATAACAGGCTGGAATTTGATAGATTTTGATTTAAACTTAATAAAAAAAAAATTTGATGAATATAAAATTAAATTTAATTTGGGCAGAACTGATTGGGAATGCACTTTAAAAATTTTTGATTCTTTTTTTAAAGACTCAATTGCAGATTTTCCAGGAAGAGTTGTTCTAGATGCAATGCAAATGCTGAAAAATTCTTTTGTAGATTTAACAGATTATAAATTGCAAACAGCAGCAGAAGAAATATTAGGAGAAACTAAATTAATAGCTGATGATTTAGATAAAGGCATTGAAATTGAATTTATGTATAAAAATGAGCCAGAAAAATTAATTGAATATAATTTAAAAGATGCTGAATTAGTTTTAAAAATTTTAGAAAAAAAAAACATTATAGAATTAACAATATTAAGAAGCTTATTGACAGGAATGCAATTAGATAGAGTAAAAGCTTCCATTGCCTCACTAGATAATCTTTATATTAGAGAAACAAGAAAATTAGGCTATGTTTGCCCTAATTCAAGCAATATTGAAACAGAAGAAAAAATAAAAGGCGGCTATGTCAGAGATTCTATTCCAGGAATATATGATTTTATTAATGTTCATGATTTTAAAAGCCTGTATCCTAGCATAATAAGAACATTTAACATAGACCCTTTATCTTATATTCCTAAAGAATATCATAAAAAGTATAATGATGATGAAGTAATTATAGCTCCAAATGGAGACAGATTTAAAAAAACAAAAGGGATTTTGCCAAAGATAATTGAAAATTTATGGCTGCAAAGAGATTTGGCAAAAAAAGAAAAAAACCAAGAAAAAAGTTATGCTATCAAAATTACAATGAATTCATTTTTTGGAGTTTTAGCTAATCCAACATGTAGATTTTATTCATTAGAAATGGCAAATGCAATAACTCATTTTGGCCAATTTATAGTAAAAAAGACAGCAGAGATTGTAGAAAATAGAATTTATAAAGTTATATATGGCGACACAGATAGCTTATTTATAGAAACAAAATCACATTCTCTAGAAGATGCACAGAAAATAGGAAAAGAAATTTCTTTTTATGTTAATGAATTTTGGAAAGAGCATGTGAAAAATGTTTATGGTGTTGATTCTTACTTAGAATTGCAGTTTGAAAAAACATTTATAAGATTTATTATGCCTAAAATTAGAGGAACAGAAATTGGGGCAAAAAAGAGATATGCTGGCTTATTGTTGCAAGAGGGGCAAGAAAAAATTGATTTTAGAGGCCTAGAATTTGTAAGAAGAGATTGGACAGACTTATCAAAAAAATTCCAATTAGAATTATTGGATTTAATTTTCCATAAAAAAGAAGTTATTGATTATATAAAAAAGTTTGTAAATGACTTAAAAAAAGGAAAATATGATTCCTTACTAATATATAAAAAAGCAATAAGAAAAGACTTAGAAAATTACACAAAAACAACTCCTCCACATGTTAAGGCAGCGAGAAAATTAGATAAAATAACAAGCAATATTATTTCATATGTTATGACAAAAGATGGGCCAGAGCCCATACAAAAAATAACACATAGTATTGATTATGAGCATTACATAGAAAAACAAATAAAGCCGATAGCTGATTCAATATTAACTTTTTATAATACAAATTTTGATAAAATAATAAATGATTCAAAACAAACAAGCTTATTTGGTTTTCAATAAATTTAAATAAATAGATTTAAATAAATAAAATAATAGTATAATTTATAATATAAAATGTTTATAATATAAAAATAATATAAACTATTTAATGATATTATATTTAATGATAATATATTATATATTAATATATTACTAAAATTAATATATTAAACTAAAACTATATAAGGTGATTATATGGCAAATGTTGATAA
>JAWBPL010000008.1:0-12572 GCA_038825025.1 Candidatus Woesearchaeota archaeon
CTAAAAAATCACGTCTTGACAAATTACGTTTGGTCATTAAGTTATTTTTTAATCATTTATATTTAAATCTATTGGTTTTATTATTGTTTGTTTTACTCTTTATCTTATATAAATCATGCATTAAAGCCATTCCAAATAAAATTCCAATAATTAAACCACCAACAAACACATAAACATACTTTTTATCAAATTTTGGCAAACTAATTTTGCTTTTTTCAAAATAAATATCTAAATTTCCCAATTCTAGAGCATATTCTAAATATAATAAAGCTGAATACTCATCATTATATTTTAATGAATTTCCGTATTCATAATAGCTGTAAGCCAATATTGGAAAAATCTCCCTTTTATTTTGTTTTGCAATTGTTTTTTTCACAATAAAACTTCTATCTTCTATTAAATTAATTACATCTTTTGATTCAATAGCCATTGTGTTTAAAATCAAATTAACTTTAGCTTTTGCAATGCTTGCTTTATAAATACAAAGCTCAGGCTTTTGATTATTATAGTCTTCATAAGAATTTTTTATAGATTCTTCAACATCTTCCAAGCCACTAGGCAAATATAATTTTAAATATTGCATTCTTTCTTCAACTTCAGAAATTTTTCTTAAACAGCTTTCATCCATAGTTTCTTTATTTATGCTAAATTTTTTTCCATTTATATCAAAAAAATTTGCCCAAGAAACAGCACTATTTAATCTTTCAATAGAATATGCCAAATGATATATTGTTTGATTTGTGTTATTTGTTTCCAAAGCATTATTTAATCTTTGCTCTGCTTCTATTAATCTATCATTAACAATCATAAAAACCTCTAAATCAGTTATAGTGTTTAATTTTTTTTCCTTTACAAATTTTTTATAATCATAAATTAAGTCTTTTGTTTCATTAATTTTTTTTTTTATTTTATTTTCATTATCTAATTCCTTTTTTAATTTCAAATACTGTGCATTTAAAGAGCTTCCAAAGCAATAACTTGCAGAGCTATAAAATTCATTATTTTTAGTTGAATTAATACCTTTTTGCAAATATAATAAACTTGCATTAAAAAATTCATCATTTTCACTATAATCTTTAGTTTCATTATATAATTTTTCTGCCCTCATGCACATATCAAAAGCAACATTATTCATTTTTTTTAAATAAGAATTGCTTATGTTGATTTCAAAATCTTTCTCATATTTTTTTCCTGTTATTTCTTGTAATGCCTCTTCTAAAAAAGAAACTTCTATAACTTTAACATTATATTTTTTTTCAATTTCACTTAAATTAGTTTCATTTAATCCGCTGTATTTAGGAATCAAAACCTTTTTTATGCCAACATCAGAAGCAGCATTTATTTTCGGCAAAACACCTCCTACAGGACCAATTATGCCGCCAGTATTTATAGTTCCTGTCATTGTTGTTTTTTCATCTATTGTTAAATCGCTTAAAACAGCAATAGTTAAAACAGAAATTGCTGCTCCTGCACTTGGGCCGCCGACAATAGCACTATTTGCTTTAATTGTATAAAAAAAATCAAAATTACTGCAATCAATTTCCAAAAAATTGCAAGCAACCTCTTTCGCAAATCTTGTTGAAATTTGTGTATCTATCTTTGATAACGGATAAGAATCAATAAAAACTCTTCCTGTTCCTTCTTTTATTTCTAGATTAACATTTGCAATACTGCCTTTTTCATCATTTTCAGAAACAGCCAATAATTTTATGCTTCCTGTTTTTGCATTTACTATAGAATTCATTATAAAAAACATCAAGATAATTAAAAAAATTTTTTTATTTTTTAATTTCATAAAATAAAAGATAAACAATCTCTTTTAATATTTTTTCTTTATATCTATTGTATGATCTTATTTTTGTTTTATTATTTTTTATTATTTTTTTTATGTTATTATTTTTTTATTTTATCATATATAAAAAAAATATTAAAAACAAAAAATATTTTAACTATAATTAATTATTTTTATTAAAATGGCAAAAAAAAACATTTGTTCTTCAACAAAAAAATTAACTTCAATAGAAGTAAGAGATGCGATTGTTGATTGTTTTTTAGAAGCACATAAAGAAGCATTATCAAATGTTCTTGTTCCAGATGAAATGAGAGAAAAATTTAACAGAAATTCAGTTATCTTAATTGTAAAAGAAGCAATGAGAAAAGCACAAGGCAATTATGATAATCCTACAAAAGAAACTTTGTTCTTTTCCTTATTTTATTTAGCAGAATTGGCAAAAAATTTTAGAGATATTGATTTAATTGTAAAGCATTTTAAAGAGATGTTAAACTTAATAGATAAGTTAGATTAATTATTACAAATTACAAATTTAATTTTAAAATTTTACTTTACTTGGTTTTTTTGCTTCACAAAAAGAATATAATTAAATTAAACAAATAATTTAAAAATCATATTTTTTATCTCTATTTTAAATTATAATTTATTTTAAATTTCAGGTGAAAAAAATGGAATTTTTTGTTGATTCAGCAGACATTGAAAAAATAAAAAAATTAGTTCAGTATAATTTATGTGATGGTGTTACAACAAACCCAACATTAATAAAACAATCAGGAAAAAACCATGAACAAGTTATAAAAGAAATATCATCTATTGTTAAAGGCCCGATAAGTGTAGAAACATTATCTGAAAATGCAGAAGGAATGATAAAAGAAGCATTAGAATATGTAAAATGGGGAAAAAACATTGTAATAAAAATAGTAATGACAAGTGAAGGAATGAAAGCTGTAAATTATTTATCAAAAAAAGGCATAAAAACAAATGTTACTTTAATATTTTCACCATTACAGGCATTATATGCAGCTAAATCTGGTGCTTTTTATGTTAGCCCTTTTTTAGGCAGGCTAGATGATTCAGGCTCTTCTGGAATTGAAGTTTTAAAACAAATAAAACAAATTTTTGACAATTATAAATCAACTAATTTTGAAAAGCCTATCAAAACAAAAATATTAGCAGCAAGCATAAGAAACAAAGAGCACATATTAAATTCTGCATTAATCGGTGTTGATTGTATAACAGTTCCGCCAGCAATATTAGAAGAAATAGCAAAACATCCTTTAACTGATATTGGAATCAAAAAATTTTTAGATGATGCAAAGCAGTGGAAGTAATAAAAAAATTATTTGAAAAATTAGAAATAAAATAATAATTAGAAATAAAATAATATAAAAATGTAGAGCAGCTATAAGCCTTCTTTTGTTTGACTTGATTTTAAAAACTAAAATCAGCAGTCAATCTTAACATTTGACTTTGCCCTTAAATAAGGTTGCACCAGCAGGGCTAGCCGTTTCATGCTTTCTTGCAAGAACATCAAAAGGTTATCTCAGTTATTTCACAATAACTTTCGCATTTATCATCTTCCTTGCAAGTGCTACCGTTTCTGAGCTGTTGCCATTCTTTTCAGAATCTTGCTTTCGCAAGTGCTTTTTTATGGTGGAAGGACTTTCCTCAGCCATTAAGCCGAAAGTTAAGTACTGCCCTACATATTATAATAAAAAAATTTTTTTTAAAAATTTTTTGATAAAAATCATATTATAATTTTAACTTCAATTAAGTTTAAAGTATTCACATTATTTATAAATAAGCTATTATTTATTTTATATTATGTCAGAAGAACCATTTCTATTAGTTTCTTTGGATGAAGAAAAAGCAAAAGCATTAGCACAGGTTTTAAGCAATGATACCTCAAGAAAAATATTAAATTTTTTATCAAAAGTAGATCATGCAACAGAAACTCAAATTTCAAAAGAATTAAGCATTCCTTTATCAACAGCACATTATAACTTATCTTTATTATTAAAAACAAATCTTGTTTCAGATGAAAATTTTTCATATTCAGAAAAAGGAAAAGAGATAATACATTATTCTTTGTCAAACAAATATGTAATTATTGCACCAAAAAACAAAGAACAAATAAAAGAAAAATTAATAAAATTTTTGCCTGTTGTTTTTATTTCTGGTTTAATTACAATAGGATTAAAATATTTTAATTCTATTTATACTTTAATTTATAATTATTTTTCACCGATTCAACAGCAGGAAAAAATGCTTATGGCACAAGAAATTTCAGACTTTTCTTTAAGAACAGCATCTTCTGTTCAAGAACAGGATTTTGCATTTTGGTTTTTAATTGGCAGTTTAATAACTTTAGTAATTTATTTTCTTTGGGCCGAAGTAATATTAAAAAAAATTATAAAAAAGAAAAATTAATTTTTTTATTTTAACTAATATTTTAACTAAATTTTATCAAAAAATATAAAAAGAAATTTCTATTTTTCATATAAAAAAGAGGTCAAATGGAAACAATTCTTAAAATTTCTAATCTAAAAAAAACTTTTGTCTCAAATTTAATATTAAATAATGTTAATTTTGAAATAAATAAAGGCGAAATCATAGGTTTAATTGGCATGTCTGGAGCAGGAAAAACAACATTTCTTAACACAATAATAGGCTTTATTAAGCCAGACATTGGCGAAGTTTTATTTTATGATAATTTAAAAAAAGATTTTATCTCTGTTTATGAAAACCAAGACAAGATAAAATTAAAATTTGGTTTTGCCTCTCAATTGCCCTCTTTTTATTCCAAGCTTAGTGTTTATGAAAATCTAGAATATTTTGGCTCTTTATATGGTCTTTCTAAAGAAGCAATAAAACAAAATATTAACATTTTATTAAAAATGGTTGAATTGGAAAAATCAAAAAACATTTTAGCAGAAAACCTTTCAGGAGGAATGCAAAGAAGATTAGATATAGCTTGCTCATTAATACATAATCCAGATTTATTAATTTTGGATGAGCCAACATCAGATTTAGACCCAATTATATCAAAACAAATATGGAATTTATTGCATAAAATAAACAAGTTAGGCACAACATTAATTGTGGCTAGCCATAATTTTTCTGACTTGGAATTTTTTTGTTCTAGAATAGCAATATTATCAAAAGGCGAAATAAAAATAGGTTCTTTATTTGAGCTTACAAGCCAATTTTCAAAAGGCCAGGAAATACATTTAGAAACCTATCCAGGAAAGTATGATAAAATTTTGGAAAATTTAGATGATTCAAATATAATAAAAAAGCAAAACAAAGGCAATGAAATAATTATTTTTACAACAAAGCCAGACACGATAATAAAAAAAATTTTTCCTTTATTATCAAAATTAGACGAAAATATTATAGACTTAAAGATAGAAAGATTGAATTTAGAAGACATTTTTAGCAAATTAAATAAATAAATCACAAAAAAAAACATTAAAAAATAATTATATAAAAAATATAAGAATCCTCCAATAACAAAAAAAATCAAAAAAATTTTAAAAAAGAAAAATGAAAATATTATCTGTAATAAAAAAAAACATAAAACTATTATTAAGAAACAGAATTTCAAATTTTGTTTTAATATTTAGTCCATTAATAATCATTTTTTTAATAGGTATATCTTTCAGCACAAATTCTTTTAATGTAAAATTAAGTGTTTTTTCTAAACAATATTCAACACTTAGCAATTCTTTAATAGATACTTTAATAGAAAGCAATTATTTTATTACAAGGCAGGAATCAGAGCAAGATTGTATTAACTCTGTCTCAAATTCTTTTTCGCAGGCATGCCTTATTTTTCCAGAAAATCTAAAAATTTCAAACGATAAAACAGAAAAAATAAAAGTTTATGTGGATCAATCTAAATTAAATATTGCTTATTTAGTTTTATCAACATTAGAAGAAGCATTAGGGCAAAAAACAACAGACTTAAGCAAAGAAATGACCGATAAATTAATTGAAGCAATTTTATTGACAAAAAACAAAATAAATTCTTTAGAAAAATCCACACAATTAATTGATGAATATAAAGATAATATTAATTTTTTAGCTAATAAATCAAGCAATGATATATTGCTTTTAGATTTTTCACAAGCAGAAACAAGTGAAATAAACACAGAACTATTAAAATCAAAAATAAACCAATTATTTACAGATTCACTCTCATTAATTACAGATTCGCAATCAAAATTAAATTCTTTAGATAACTGGGTTATGCCAAACGGAACATCTTACATAAATAGTATAGAAACTAATTTAAATGATTTAAACACAAAAATAACAGAAGGCGAAACAAACTTAAATACAGAAATAGATGCTTTTAATGAAAAAATAAATTTAGCAATTAATGATTTTAAAACAAAGCTGGAAAACACAAAAAAAACAAACCAAGAAGTTTATCAAAATTTATTAAAAATTATTGAAAGCTTAAATCAAATAAAATCAAATAACCAATTAATAAAAAACGATCTAAAAGATATTTCAGATAGTATAAACAAAATAGAAATTATAAATTCAGAAAGCATAATAAAGCCAATAGAAACAGAAATTAATCCAGTAGTAAAGCAAACAACAAATTTAGGCTTTTTATTTCCTTCTTTATTGGCACTTTTAATAATGTTTATCGGCATATTTTTAACTTCAACATTAGTTATAATGGAAAAAAACTCAAAAGCCTTTTTCAGAGTATTTACAACACCAAATAAAAACAGATTGTTTGTTTTTTCAACATATTTAACAAGTTTTTTTATAATAATTATACAAATATTTTTAATTTTTATGATTACAAAATATTATTTTAAAATTGACTTTTCTTTTAATTCTTTTAATAGCATTTTTATATTTTTGTTAAGCTTTTTTATAATAATAACATTTTTTATATTTTTAGGTTTATTAATAGGCAATATCTTTAACTCAGAAGAAATTTCAATGCTGGCTTCTTTATCAATAGTCTCAATTTTATTATTTACATCAGGGGCAATTTTTCCTTTAGAAAGCATGCCTTCTTATATTTTAGAAAAAGCAAAATACAACCCGATGTATATAAGCACAGAGATAATAAAAAAATTAACTTTATTGAACTCAAATTTATATTTAACAGAATATTTAAAAATTTTATCTATTTATTCATTTGTAATTGCAATTATTATTTTATTTATAAAAAAGTATGAAATCTTAAAATATTATATTAAAAAACTCATCAATAAGAAAAACAAAAAATAAAAACTTTAAAAAAAATATAAAAAAAACTAAAAAAATACAAAATAATTTTTTTAAAAAACAAAAAAATAGAAAAAAACTTATTTCAAAAATAATTATTAAATATTCCTTAAATTATATAAAAAAATTATATAAACAAATGTTTAATATAAATTTATATGAACTCAAATTCATTTAATTATTCTTTTAATAATATTTTTTTAATAGGAACTTCTCATGTTGCTCTTGAAAGTATTGAAAAAATAAAAAAAGGCTTTTCAATAAGTCCAGAAATAGTGGCTGTTGAATTAGATTTTAATAGAGCAGTTTCTTTAGAAAGTGATTTTATTGAAAAAACAAAAGAAAAAAGAGAACATGAGATAGATAAAAAAAAAGGAAAACAACAAGAAAAACAACAACAAAAAGAAACCATTAAAGAAAAAATAAAAAAAAATCTCTCTTTGATAAAAGAAATAGGTTTTTTAGGTTTTTTGTTTTATCTGTTAGGAAAAGAAATGCAAGAAAAATATGGCTCTATATTAAATATAAATCCTGGCTTGGATATGTATGAAGCAATTAAATTAGCAAGAGAAAAAAATCTAGAGATTTATTTTATTGATAGGGATATAAAAATAACCTTAAAGAGATTTTCTAAAAATATTAAAAAAAGAGAAATAATAAAAATAATTTTTCAATTTATAATAAGCCCTTTTTATTTTATTTATGAATCTTTTCTTACTTTAATCTCAAATCTTTTTAATATAACTAACAATAATAAACAAAAAAATAAAAAAAACAAAAAAAAAGAAATAGATTTAACAAAAGTTCCAAGCAATGAATTAATTGATTATATTTTAAAAGAAGTTAAAAAAGAATATCCCTCAATTTACAAAGTTTTAATAGATGAAAGAGATTTATTTATGGCTAAAAAGCTTTTTATTTTATCTAAAAAAAATCCAGATAAAAAAATATTGGCTGTTGTTGGAGCAGGTCATTTAAAAGGCATTTTAACTTATTTAGAAAAATTATCTGAAAGCCATGCTGACATAGCTTACTGAATTTTTATATCCTAAAATATCGCCAGATGTATAATGCATTAACAATTCAGAATCTATTTTTTTTATTTTATTTAATTCATTTAAAAAACTTAAAAAAACCAATATAGGCATAAAACCGCAGATTGTAATTTTTGTTTTTTTAAAATAATCAAAAAATCCTTCAGCATCTAAATTTTTTATTAAATTTATTGCTTTTTTATCTAAATCATATATTTTATTTTTTACATCAGAAACAAAAGGCAAATAATCATAGTTTTTTCCATAATGTGTGAAATCTGAGCTTATTATAAATACAATTTTCTTTTTTTTCTTTTCTAATTCAGAATAAACATTAAAAATTTGTTTTCCTATTTCTTTATTAATATCTTGTCCAATAACAATAGGCACAATTTTTAATTCTTTTATTTTATCGCAAGAAACATATTGTAAAAAAGGCAATTGAACTTCTAATGAATGTTCAAATATATGGCAATTTTCATTTACTTTCAATATTGTTTTTTCTTCTAATAATTTAATAACCTCTTTATTAGTTTCAATTATTCCTAAAGGTGTTTCCCAATCTTTTTTAGAAATTCCTGATTCATAGCCATAATGATTTGGGCCTAAAATAATATAAGCATCTGGAAACTCAGATTCTGCAATTTCTTTATATGCCCATGAAGCACAAGCTCCAGAAAAAAAATATCCTGCATGAGGGCTTATTACACCAATTAATTCTTTTATTCTTTTTTTTTCTATTAATCCAGAGCCTTTATTAGAATTAAAGCAAGCCTCTATTTGTTTAATTAAATTATCAAAATCCTTTTCATAGAATTGACCAGAAACAACAGGTTTTCTTATCTCTTTTTCATTATTGTTTTTATTTTTTTCATTAAAACACATAAAAAATTAATATTATTAATTCTTTAAAAAGATATTTGTTAAAAAAATATTTAAAAAAATTATAAATAATAATGTTTATAAAAAAAAAATATTTTATTTATTTTATGAATAAAAATGAAAATTTATTAGATTTATCTGTTGTCATAGCAGCCTATAACGAAGAGCATAATGTTTCTGAGCTTTATAAAAAATTAACTAATGTAATGCAAAAATTAATTTCTAAAAATCAAATAAACAATTATGAAATTATTTTTGTTGATGATGGCTCAATTGATAATACTTTTTACATATTACAAGATTTGGCAGAAAAAGACAAAAATTTAAAAATAATAAAATTCAGGAAAAATTTTGGCCAGAGTGCTGCTTGGGATGCTGGTTTTTCTAATTCATTAGGAAAAATAATAATTACAATGGATGCTGATTTGCAAAACGATCCAGAGGATATTCCAAAATTATTAAATGAAATAAATCAAAAAAATCTTGATATTGTTTCTGGTTGGCGTTTCAATAGAAAAGATCCTTTTTTAAAGAAATTTTTTTCAAGAATTTCCAGATTTTTTAGAAATTTAATTATTAATGATAAAATTCATGATTCTGGCTGCTCTTTAAAAGCATACAGAAGAGAATGTTTAAAAGATATTGAGCTAAAAGGTGAAATGCATAGATATATAACAGAAATCTTGGCTTTAAAAGGCTATAAAATAGGAGAAATAAAAGTAAATCATTTTCCAAGAAAATATGGAAAAACAAAATACAATATAATAAGGTTGCAAAAAGGCTTTTTAGATTTATTAGTTGTTGCATTCTGGCAGAAATATTCCTCAAGGCCTATACATTTATTTGGCTCAATAGGAATTTTAATGACCTTTTTTGGCTTTATTACAGGGCTTTATTTAGTATACATTAAATTTTTTAAGGGTGTATCTATATCTAATCGGCCATTGCTTATGTTGGCTGTTTTATTTGTTATTTTAGGAATACAATTTATTATATTTGGCTTAATATCAGATATTTTAATAAAAATGTATTATTCAGAAGGAAGAAAAAATTATTCTATTGAAAAAATAGTAAATTAATAAAAAACTTATTTTATATATTTGAAAAAAGAAAATATAAATATAAAAAAATTAAAAAATGAAAATTTTAGTCTTAAATTATGAATTTCCTCCTTTAGGCGGCGGCTCTTCTCCTATCACAAAAGATTTAGCAATAGAAATATCAAAAGAAAATAAAATAGATTTAATAACAATGAATTTTAATGGCTTAAAAAAACAAGAAGCAATAAATGAAAATTTCTTTGTTTATAGAGTTAATTGTTTCAGAACAAAAAAAGAAAAATCAACTTTCTTAGAAATGCTTTCTTTTTTAATGCCAGCATATTTAAAAGCCAAAGAATTAATAAAAAAATCAATCAAGGAAAATAAAAAATATGATTTAATTCATTGTCATTTTATTTTTCCAACAGGCATAATAGCCTATTTAATAAAAAAAAAATTCAAAATCCCTTATATAATTACAAGCCACGGCTCAGATGTTCCAAACTATAATCCAGACAGATTTAAGTTATTGCATTTTTTATTAAAACCATTTTGGAAAAAAATTTTAAATGAAAGCGAAAAAATAATTTGTCCTAGTGAAAGATTAAAAAAATTGATCTTATTTTCACAAGATAATAAAAAAAAAGATATAACAGAAAAAAAAATAGTAGTTATTCCTAATGCCCTTAATCTAACAAAAAGAAAAATAAATTTAGAAAAAAAAGAAAAAATTATTTTATATGCAGGCAGATTATTTCAAAGAAAAGGAGTTCAATATTTAATAAATGCATTTGATCTTTTAAATACATCAAACACAAAAAATTCTAAAGATTGGAAATTATTTATTTCAGGAGATGGTGATTATAAAAAAGAATTAGAAAAAATTGCAAATAAAACAAAAAGCAAAAATAAAATAAAATTTTTAGGATGGCTTGACAAAGAATCCTTATATAAATTATATGAAAAAAGCTCTATTTTTGTTTTGCCCTCATCAGAAGAAAGTTTTGGAATGGTTTTAATTGAAGCAATGATGTTTGGAAATGCAATAATAACAACAAAAGCAACAGGCACAGAAGAAGTTGTTTATAATTCTGGCTTATTAATAAACAAAGATGAAAAAATAATTGAAAAAGAATTAAAAGAAAAACTTGAATCTTTAATTAATGATAAACTCTTGCTAAATAACTATCAAAAAAAATCATTAACAAGAGCACAGAACTTTTCTTTATCTAAAATAAGCAAAAAATACATTTATGAATTTGAAAATATTTCAAATAACTAAATTTATATTTATAAAATAACTTTTGTAAAAAATGCTAAACCTAATAAAAAAACATCTGAAAAAATTTTATGCAAGAAGATACAAGCATTTATTTGAAATTACAGAAAAAACAAAACCAAAAAATATAATGGAAATTGGTATTTATGATGGAGAAAATTCTTTAAAAATTTTAGAGATTGCAAAAAAATATAATAATGCAAGAGAAATAAATTATTATGGTTTTGATTTATTTGAATCAATGGATAAAAACACTTATGAAAAAGAAGTTTCTAAAAATCCATTAAGCCAGAAAAACATTTATGAAAAATTAAAAAAAACAAATTCAAATATATTTTTATTTAAAGGAAACACATTAAAAACATTGCCTGAAAATTATAAAAAATTGCCAAAAATGGACTTAATAATTATTGATGGCGGCCATTCTTTAGAAACAATTAATAATGATTGGAATTATAGCAAAAAATTAATGCATAAAAACACAAAAGTTTTATTTGATGATTATTGGAACAGGCTAAATAGTGGTTGTAAGCCTTTAATAGATTCTCTAGATAGAAAAAAATACAATGTAAAAATATTGCCTATACAAGATATTTTTTTAAAAAAAGATGGCTTATTGAAAATAAATTATGCTTTAGTATCATTAAAAAAATGAAAAATCATCTAAAAAAATCAACAAAAATTTTAAAAAAATTATATTAACTATTAATTATATATTAAATTACTTCTAACCTTATTTTTTGTTATTATCCAATAAATTTCTTTTATTTTTTTAACAATTTCATTTTCATTATTTAATTTAAACATTCTTGCTTTTCCTATTTTTCTAGTCATTATAACAATTTTTTCTTTTTCTAATTTTTTCCAAAACAATTTTAAAGTGGAATATCCAATTTTAGAATTTTTAGCTATATCTATCATACTATAATCAAATTCCTCGTTTAAAATTAAAAAATCAAAAACTCTTAAAATAGGGCTTTCTCCAAAAGTTTCTAAGAAAATGCTTTTCATAATTTTATGAATTTTTTATTATTAATAAATATTTCTATTAATATACTTTTTAAGCTAAAAATAATAATTTTTATGAAAAAAATTATAAATTATTACTAATTTTATAATAATAAATGAAAATTAACCAAGAAACCTATTTTAAAATAAAAAAAAATATTTTGAAAAAATTATATGCTCATAATGCTTTTGTAAAATCTCATTTATTATATGAGAGATTAGAAAAAGGGATTCCTTCCTATTTAAGAGGTTTTGTAAAAGAAGTTTTATCTGATTTAATT
>JAWBPL010000009.1:0-12079 GCA_038825025.1 Candidatus Woesearchaeota archaeon
AAAAAATATATTTAAGTTTTCATTGTCTTTAAAAAATGTATTTTATTAATATTAATAAAAAATTTTTTAGAAAATTTCATTTATTTAATTTCTTGTTTTTTTTAGCTATACTATTGTTTTAGTTTTCTTGGTGATAAAATGAGATATATAAAGCCTAATGAAAGACTAGAGGCTATCATTAGAGAAGCTGAAAAATATAAACCAATTGCTGAAGGTTCTTCTTTAGTTGTTTTTCCGCATCCTTTAAATAATGAATTAGTAATAAAAAAATATAGAGGGCAAGTAACTATTGCAGATTTTTCATCAATAGGTATTTCATTTTATCAATATGAAGAAAATTTAGATGAAAAATTTCAATTTTTAAATTTTTTAATATCTACTTATCCTTCTTTAATAAATTTTATTGATATACCTTATTTTATAGTTATTTTAGAAGAAACTTATTATACAGTTAACAAAAGAGGCATTCCTTTAAATCAAATATATACAAATAATATAATTTTAAATTTATTACAAAAGTGTAAAAAGGCATTTGAAGATGCTGGTGTGATTTTTCCAGAAGAAGATGAAAATTTAAGTTGCTATCTTTATTTACCTTTAAGAAATATAGTAGTAAGAACTGATATTCATAGCAATAAAATTCCTTATTGTGGTACAAGAATTTTATAATCTTTAAAAGTTAGTCTAACCTAACTTTTTAAAAAAATTTATAAATTTATTTTTTTTATTTTTTTATAGTTTTTTTAATATTTTATTTGTTTATGCTTTTGGTGTATTTATGTCAAGCTTTATTATAACCTTTAGAGAAACATTAGAAGCCTCACTAATACTTGGAATTGTCTTAGCATTTTTAAAAAAAACAAAAAATCAAAAATACAATAATATATTATATTTAGCAGTTGCTTTAAGTTTGTTTTTTAGTTTTCTTTTTGCTTTAGTATTTTTAAAAATTTATGGCTCATTTTCTGGAAAAGCAGAAAAGATTTTTGAGGGAATTACTATGATTATTGGTTCTTTTTTATTAACAACTATGATATTATGGATTTTTAAGCATAGAAATATAAAAAGTGAAATTCAAAATAAAGTTGCAGAAAATTTGTCAAAAGAGAATATTTTAGGTCTTTTTTTCTTGGTTTTTTTCTCAATTTTAAGAGAGGGCATTGAAACAATAATTTTTTTATTTGCTGCTAGTTTTTTATCTGAATCTTTTTTTATTTCCTATAATTTATTAAGTGCAATTTTAGGAATTATAACTGCTTTATTTATTGGTTATTTAATTTATAATGCTTCTCTTAAATTAAATATAAAATTATTTTTTAATATCACAAGTATTATATTAGTTTTTTTTGCAGCAGGTTTATTAGCTCATGGCATTCATGAGTTAGAAGAAGCAGGCATTCTAAATCCAATTATAAAGGAAATATGGAATTTAAATCCTATTGCTCCAGATTCAAATAAGGGATTTTATCCAATTATGCATGAAAAAGGATTTATAGGTTCTATTTTAGTAAGTTTATTTGGCTATAATGCAAACCCTTCTTTGTTAGAGTTTATATCATATCTTATTTATTTTATTTTCTTATATGTTTCTTATTTATTAATAAAAAAAACCTAGTTCTTTTATAGTTTATATGTTTTTATAGTTTTATAGTTTATATATATTTATAGTTTTATAGTTTATAAATTTTTATAGTTTGTATATTTTTATAGGTTATATAAATTTTTCAGTAATCTTTATAAAGAATTGTTTTTTTCAATAGATTATGCAACATCATCATAGTTTTGGAAGAGGAACTAGACAAAAGTTTAAAAAAGAGTTCAGAACAAAAGGCAAACTTTCTATTAGAAAGTTTTTTCAAGAATTCAATGATGGAGACAAAGTTATTTTGAAAGTTGAGCCATCATATCATAAAGGAAGATATTATCCAAGATTTCACGGAAAAATCGGCTTTGTAGCTGGAAAACAAGGCAATTGTTATAAAGTTTTAATAAAAGATGGCAATAAAGATAAAATGGTTATTGTGCATCCTATTCATTTGAATAAAAGCCAATAAATAAAATCCAAAAAATTTTATTATGCAAAAAATTTTATTGAATTTATTTTTATTTTATAAAATTATTTAAAAAATTAAGATATTTAAAAAATTTTTAATTTTATTTTATATTTTCAAAGGTGAAATAATGAATCCAAAAGTTGTTTCTGAAGAGCCAGTAAGTGTTTATGATTTAAGAAAATATTTAAAAGAAATAAAAAAAAGAGATTCTGAATTATCATTAAGATCTGGAAAAACAGAAGAATATGTTAATAATTTTGCAGTTTTAAAAGAAAAAGATGCAGAGGAACTAGAAAAAGAAATTTTAAAATTAGAAATTCCAAGAATGAAAGAAAATATTGTTAAAAAAATATTAGATGTTTTGCCTGCAAGTGTTGAAGAATTAAAAGTTGTTTTATCGCAATACTCTATTACAATAACAAAAGAAAATTATGAAAAGATTATTGAAGCAATAAACAAATACAAAAAAGCTTGAAATTTAGCTTAATAAAAACATAAAAATAAAAAAAAGATTTAAATAGATAGTTCTTTTTTTCTTTTTAAATAAAATTAGTCTAAATTTTAAAAAATAATTTTAATAACATAAATAAAAGAACTATAAAAAATATAGAGGGGATTGAAAATGAATAAAGAAGAAAAAGCAATTGTTTTAGATTTTTTGCCACATGGATATCCATTAGATAATACCCCTAGTTTTAAAAAAACAGCAATAGTTCAAGCTATTGGCATTAATAATTTTACATTGTTAGAATTAGTTCCTAAAAAAGATGTTTCTTTAAATATACATCAAGAAATCTATATAGGCGAAGGCAAAAGAGATTTAATACATCATATTAATGGAAAACTTAATCCAGATAAATTAACAGCAACAGCAAGAGCAGAAATAGAATTTGTTATTAATGATTTAGTTTTAAAAAACGAAAAAAGATTTATTGATTTTATAAATAAAAGCCAGCCAATCTCAACAAGAATGCATGTTTTAGAATTATTGCCGGGCTTAGGAAAAAAGCATATGTGGGAAATTATAGAGCAAAGGCAAGAAAAGCCATTTGAATCTTTCCAGGATTTAAAAAACAGAATAAAGTTAATTCCTGAGCCTCAAAAAATGTTTGCCAAAAGAATTTTAACAGAAATATTAGGAAATGAGAAATATAATTTGTTTGTGAGCAGATGAAATTAAAATAAAGTTTAGTTAGTATTATTTTATTTAGTATTATTTTTTTCTTTTTATTTTAAATGGCAGTTAGGTGTTCTTGCATAACCTCTAGATATTACTAAATATATAGCATTATCTCCTAATTCAAAACCAAATCTTAATCTATTGCATGTTAAGCCAATTTCATAATGATTAAATGGTGGAGAATTAAAAGCTGATGTGTATGCTTCAGGATGATTATGTAAATGCATTAAATAATTAATTGCATCTAGATCACCAATGTATAAAGTTTCAGGAGTCATTCCATTTAAACTAGGTAATAAAACAATATTTAAATAAGGCTCTATATCTATTAAATAATCACGAATATCTGGGTTAGGAACTCCATATCTAGCAACAAAAAAAGCCTTAAAAGGAGGTAAATAAAGAGGTTTTAATTCTAAGTTATTATCTAAACTCATTTATTTTTTTAAAAAAAAAAAACTAAAAAAACATTTTGTTATTTTTTTAATAAAAAAATTAAGTTTTTGTTATTTTATTTGTTATTTTATTTTTTTATTTTTTTTTGCTATAATTTTTTTATTATCTCTTTATTTTTCTAATATCTTTTATTTATTTTTTTTAGATTATAAAAAACAGAGTTTTTATAAAATTATTATTTATATTTATTTTTATGAGTTTTTTTTTGAAGAATTTTTTAATGAAAAACAAGCATTTTAAAAGATATAAAAATATATTAATTTCTTTTTTTTATTTTATTTTTATTTTGAGTTTTTTATTTATATTATTTTTTTCATCAATCTTTTTTTATATTTATAATTTAAAATATTATGAAAAAGAATATCAAAAATATAATATTTATGACAAGTTTGAAAAAGAATATTTAGTTAATATGACAATAAACCTTTTTGGCTATCTAAAATATGAAAATGAATTAAATAAAAATTTTTTTAATGAAAAAGAAGAGAGCCATTTAAATGATGTCAGGCTAATAATAAAAAATTTAGATTTAATTTTTAAAATAAGTTTAGCAATTTTTTTTGTTTTTTTGTTTTATTTTCTTAAAAAAAAATATTATCTTAAAATTTTTAATTCTTTTTTTTACACTGGATTAATTGGCATTTTTATTATTTTTATTTTTGTTTCTTTTTATTTTTTATTAGGCTTTGATTTTTTGTTTGATTATTTTCATATAATTTTTTTTAAAGGCAATTATGCTTTTAATCCTAAAATTTCAAATATGAAATTTATTTTTCCAGATGAGTTTTTTTTAGATATAAGCATTTCAATTTTAATTTTGTTTATTATTAAATTAATTGTTTTAATTTTATTTGGCTATTTTTCTAAAAAATTTATCAAGAATAAAAAGAAAAAGTAAAAAAAACACAGAAAATTATTTGAAAATAAATCTTAATTAAAAGAAACATTAAAGTAATAAATACTTAAGATTTATTAATTATTTCAAACGGACAGACTCTAAATTTCTAGGAGCAATTGATTCAATTCTAAACATTTTATGTATTGAGCTTGCCAAATCTAAACATCTAGAGCTTTCACCATGAACAATTAATACTTTTTTCGGCTTTGGGTTGCATCTTCCTAAAAAGTTTATTAATTCTTTTCTATCAGAATGGTCTGAAATTTCTAGTTTATGAACTTCTAATTTTAATTGCAATGTTTCTTGTTTTGTTCCATTTTTAAATATTATTTCTCTTTCGCCGTTTTGAATTCTTCTTCCTAATGAGCCTTCGCCTTGATATGATGAAAAAACTAAACTGTTGTTTGGATTATCTCCAATTGCTTTTAAATATTCAACTGAAGGGCCACCAACTAGCATGCCGCTTGTTGCTAAAATTATGCAAGAGCCAGTTTCCTCAATAACTTGCTGCCTTTCTTTTTGTGAGCCTATCTCTTTAAAAATTTTTGATAAAAAAGGATTATTATCTTTATGGAATATTTGTTTTCTTATATCTGCATTCAAATATTCTGGATAAGCAGTATGGATTGCAGTTATATCCCAAACTAGTCCATCAACAAATACAGGGATTTCTTCAATTTCTTTATTTCTTACTAATTCTTCTATCATTATCATTATATCTTGAGCTCTTCCTAATCCTAAAACAGGAATTAAAATTTTTCCTTTTCTTTGAATTGTTTCTATAATAATTTGCTTTAAATATTCATAAGCTTCTTTTTTTGACGGCTGTATATTATCTTTGCCGCCATAAGTTGATTCAATCATCAATGTTTCTAATCTTGTGAATTGTGTTGCAGCAGGACTTAACATAATACTTTTTCCAAATTTCATATCTCCTGTGTATAAAAAATTATGCAAGCCATTTCCAATGTTTAAATGAACCATTGCACTTCCAAGAACATGGCCAGCATTGTAAAATGTCAATCTTACATCTGGTGTTATATCAGTAACTTCTTCATAATCTAATGTTATTGTATGCTTAACCATCTCTTTTATTTCTTCGCTAGTATATAATGGTTCTTTTCCCTCACCTCTTGCTATTTTCACATAATCCAGCATTAATAAAGACATTATATCTCTTGTTGGCTCAGTGCAATAAACAGGGCCTTTAAATCCGAATTTAAATAAATAAGGAATAAAGCCAGCATGATCAATATGAGAATGGGAAACAATAACAGCATCTAATTCTTCAATTTTAAATTCAGGAGCCTCTAATAAAGGATAGGCATTTTCCTCATCAGCAACATCAATTCCGCAATCAATTAAAATTCTTGATTCTGGAGTCTGTAAAAAAATAGAGCTTCTGCCGACTTGCCTGCCTGCTCCTAAATATGTAATTCTAATCCATTCATCTTTTTTTGCTCTAAGCCATCCATTGTAAATTCTTTCTCCTGCTTTGTTTAAAAATTTTCTTCTATAATCAGAATTATTATATAAAACAGATCTTATGTTTTCAATTAATTGGCTTCTTAATGCAGGTGTTCTTTTTATGCTTGGAACCCATAAAGTTTTTTCTTTTATGATTCTTAAATTTTCCCCGTCTTTGCCTATTGCAACACCAGGCTTTTCTACTTCTATTGTTACTAAAGATCTTTGCGGATCAAAGATAATTTGAGCAATTCCTGAATCTTCGGGAATTATTTTTTTTATTTCTTTTTCAGCTATTTCCCTATCATGAGTTATTGCAGGATCTGGCCTTAATTCAACTCTTTTTTTTATTTTATTGACAATCTCTTTAATTATGCCATTATTGTTTATAAAAAAGTCTTTATCTTTTGTATAAAGAACAATATTTGCTCCTTCAAATACTGCATCTGATATTTTTCCTTTTGGAATATCTTTGAGAATTTCATCTATAATTTCTGTCATTCAGAAAACCTCCTAATTTTATTTTTTATATTTTTAATTATAATTTTAAATAAATAAACATAAGCAATGATAAAATTTTTTTAAAATAATTTTTAATGAAAAAATTAAAAAAAAGTTTTTATTTTTTATTTTTAAAATTTATAATAAAATAAAGATTATTTTATTTTGATAATATTTTATTTTGATAAATTTACATTTATTTCTTTTGTCATTATTTTTTTAAATCCTTCTTTGTTTATTACAACAACATCAATACCATCACCAGAAGCAGAATCTCTTTGTAAAGCAGAATTTATGCCCTTTACTGCTAATTCAACTGCTTGCTCTTGTGTCATGTCTTTTTTATATTGTGCATCAAAAACACCCATTGCAAACATTCCGCCACTTCCAGATGTGATAAAATCTTCAATTTCACTTATTGATCCATCAGGATAAATTTCATATAAATGTGCTCCGCTTGAATCATAACCTGCAAATAAAAAATGAACAACTCCAGGAACAGCTGAAAATCTTCTTATGCTATTATAAACAATGCCTGCTGCTAAATTTGCTCCTTCTTTAACAATATTTTCTCTGCCACTTCTTAATTTTCTTAATACTAGCTCTGCTTTTATTATCTTAATTATTAATTGAATATCAGAAACACTTCCAGCTGTTGTTATAGCCATTTTTTCATCTACTTGCTGGATTTTATCCATTTTTTTTCCTGCAATAAAGTTGCCTGCTGTTGCTCTTTTGTCTGCTGCTAAAACAATGCAATCTTTTGCTACTAAAGCAACTGTTGTTGTTCCAGTTTTCATTATTTCATCCATTTTTGCACCTTTTTTTGTAAAATTTTTTTATTTCTAAATTTATACAAATTTTAAACTAATTTATTTTAATATTTTATTTTAATTAATTTTTATATATCATAATTTATCCTAATATCAATCATAGAACTCTTGATAATTCTATGAAATTGATAAAAATATATAAATTTTGTGGTTAATCTTTTAAGTTCTTTTCTTTTTTATATTATTAATTTTTTATTTTAAAATGTTTTTTTTAAAATATTTAAAACATAAATCTTTATAAAATATTAGGTTTTCTAAAAATTTAAATAATTGAAAAATTATTAGGATTTATTTTATCTTAATTATAAGCGGGTGTAGCTTAGCCTGGTTATAGCGCAGGACTCATATATTTGAGTGTTGAGCTTCAAGCAATGAAAAACAAAATTGTGCTATCCTGAGGTCGCGATTTCAAATATCGCCACCCGCATTTTTATTTTTTTCTTTTTTATTTTTTTTGAATTTATTTTTTTATTATTTTTTATTATTAATATTTTCAAAGAATTTTTTAAAAGCCTCCGAAGGGAGTTGCACCCTCGACCTGCGGATTACAAGTCCGCCGCAATAGCTACTATGCTACGGAGGCAGAAAAAAACAGTGCCTCGGACGGGACTTTCGTCAAATTTTTTTAAACAATTTGCTTCGAACCCGTGTCTCGGCATCGAAAGTGCCGAATGATTGGCCGGACTACACTACCGAGGCATTACTATTTTGAATTTTTGGCTAATTTATAAAAATTGCTATTTTTTTGAATTTTTTCTTTTATAATTTAATCTTTTAATAACTATTTTATGATACTTGTTTATCAAAACTCAAACTTAATAACATCTCTATACAATTTTTCAATGCAATTATAAATTTTGTTTTCTAATTCATAATCAGATGTTGCATGCTTTATCTGCCTTAACATGTCTATAACTCTTCTAATTAATCTAATTAAATCACCTTCATCTAAATTAGAATATTCTAATAAATCAGAAAATTCACAGCCATTTGAAAATTCGCCTATTACTTTAATCATTCTTTTCAAAAAAAGCTTGTTTATGTTTTTTAAGAGATATGCATGATTAGAAATACTTTTTATAATTTTATTGTATATATTATCAATTCCTTTTAATGTGAAATAGTCTTTTCCTCTAGGCTCATAAATTATTGAGGCAACTAAAATATTTATTTCTGTTTCAGTTAATTCTTTATATATATCTGAACAAAAAATTTCTGTTATTAAAATTTCATTAGAATAAATCTTTGTTGCAAATAATCCTTTATCTGTTAATTGCTCTTGTTTTTTATTTCCAGTAACATAATTCATGGTTTTTAAAATTTTTAATTTATTATGATAAGTAGCCATTATTCTAACTTGAGCATTGCCTTGTTTTCTTAAAAAATAATCAAAATTCATTTTTAATATTGTTTCTCTTTCATTAGGAGAATGATTTTTTATTAAATTTAAGACACTATTAAAGCTTAAATTAAATTGAGAAATTATTGGAATATCGTCTTTTGTTGAAATCTGTTTTATTTTTTCTAAATTAGTGTAGCCTCTTTCAATCATTGCTATTGCATATCCTATTTTATCAATGCCTCTTCTTCCTGCCCTTCCAGCTAATTGAAAATATTCTTTTGAATTAATATAACGAAAAGTTGCTCCGTCAAATTTTTCTAAAGATGCAAATACAACTGCTTTTGCAGGCATATTAATTCCAACAGCAAATGTCTCTGTTGCATATAAGACTTTAATAATACCCTCTGAAAATAATAATTCAACTAATTCTTTTGCTTTTGTCAATAAGCCAGCATGATGAAAGCCAATGCCTTTGCTTAAAACTCTTTTTAATGTTTGTATGCTTTCTAATTGCCTGTATTCTGGACTTATTAATTCGTTAGCCAAAGTAATAATTCTCGCTTTCTGCTTTCCATCTAAAAAATCAATTTTTTGTGCTATTTCAACAGCTTTTTTTTCACATTCTTTTCTTGAAAAATCAAAAACAATGCATGGCAATTTATCTTGTATTTGAGTTATTAAGTCAATATGGTTTGGAATTAAAATATCGGCTTTTTTATTTTTATCCTTTTTTGATTTTTTATTTTTTTTTATTAGTTTATTAGAACTATTATTAGAACTATCATGTTTTATAACTTCATCTATGTTAGTTAGGCCAAGCAATGGATCATAAACTAAATGTTGCAAAGGAACTGCTCTTTTTTCATATTTTACAACATCTACATTATGCTTTTTTATATTGCTTATCCATTTTGCAAATTCTTCTGCATTCGGGATTGTTGCAGAAAGGCATAAAAACCTTATATTTTCTGGGCTAAAAATTATAGATTCTTCCCAGATTGTGCCTCTTTCAATATCGCTAATATAATGTATCTCATCAAAAATAACATATCTTACATAATCAATTGCTTCATCTTTTGATAATAACATATTTCTGTAAATTTCTGTTGTCATTATTAAAATTGGGGCATTAGGATTTATAACAACATCGCCAGTCATTATGCCTATGTTTTGTTCTCCGTATTCATGCTTAAAATCCCTGTATTTTTGTGCAGAAAGTGCTTTTATTGGAGCAGTATAAACAACTCTTTTATTTTCTTTTAAGTATTTGTCAATTATGTAATCAGCAATAAGTGTTTTTCCTGTTCCTGTTGCAGCAGAAACAACAACAGAATTATTGTTTTCAATGCTTTTTATAGCTTCAACTTGAAAATCATCTAATATAAATGTTTTAAATTGCATTATTAAAATAAATTAGCCTTTATTTATATATTTTTATTAATATTTTTATTAATAGTTTATTTTTTTAAAATTCTTAGTAAATTTTAATTAGAAACTTTTAAATATTTTATCTATAATCTTTTTATCTAGTGATAAAACATGGTAGAATTAGGCGGAAATATTGAATTGATTGGATTTGAAAGAGAGCCATATGAGATGGTTGTTCTTAAAAAAGTAATAGGCAATTATGCAAGAAAATTCTCTGATTTTTTTGCAGATGACTATGAAAGATTAGTTTTAGATTTAAAACAAATTCATGGTGAAAAATCAAATAAATTTCAGATTAATGCAAGATTACTAACAAAAAAAAAGCAATATAATTCAGAAGTAACAGAAAATAACTTGTTTGTTTGTGTTGCGGATGTTTTGAAAAAAATAGAAGCACAGATTCAAAAATAAATAATTTATTTTTATATGTTATTTTTTTAGAATTTCATAAAAAGAATTATCTTATTTTTATTATATTTTTTTAAAAAAATTTAATAAGTTTTTATTCTTTTATTGTATTCATTAAATCTTTTTATGCCACAAATAAATAATATTATACTTAAAAAAATACATATTGTTGATATAACTAAATTGTTTTTATTGTAATCTAATTTTACTAAAAATAATGCAAAAATAATTAATGAAAAACTAGTTCTCCAATATGAAAGCAAGGTTCTTTCATTTGCCATATAAGTTCTTTCTAATGCTAAATAATCTCTTCTTATCCATTTTTCTTTTTTATTCTCTTTAGGTTTATGGTTCATTTTATAAAAGTTTTTTTAGATGTATCTATTTTAAAATTCAGAAATCAAAATTTTCGCTTTCTTTAATTAATTTTTCTGCAGTATCTTTTTTTTTAATAGTTATAGAACCTTCTTTACCGCAATAAGGGCATGCCCTTACAATAAAAGATTCTTTTCTTTTAAAAGTGTAGCCACAACTGACACAAGAATAATCAATTAAAGTTTCCTTTGCTTTTTCTTTTATTTCTGTTTTTTTTTCTTCTCTTGGTTTAATAGCTAAGCAATATACACAAGCTATTTTGTTATTTGAGGTAAATCTTATCTCATTAGAGTCATATTCTCTATTACATTTATAGCAGTGGTATTTTGCCATTTTTTCACCTTGAAGATATAATTAATTTTATAATTTTTTTTTGTTTTTATTTTAAAATAATAAATTAATTCTTTTTATAATTTACTCTTTTTAAATAATTTTTTTAAAAATTTATTTAATAAATAATAATTTTAGAAATTATAAATAAATTTAAAAAATTATTAAAAAATTAATTTAAGCCTAATGCAGTTTTTAATTCATCACTTGGCTGCCATGGCGGCTCAAAAGTTATTTCTATTTTTACTGAATTAATTTCTTTTATTTCTTCTTTTAATGCAGATTCAATTAATTCCATTAGCATTGGACCATAAGGGCATAATGGTGTTGTAAATGTCATTTTTATAAAAACATTGTAATTATTTTTATTCTTTTTTTGGTTTGTTATTTTAAGCTCGTAAATTAGGCCGAGAGTATAAACATCTAAACCTAATTCTGGATCATCTACTCTTTTCAATACATCAATTGCTTTATCTTTTATAAAAAGAGATTTTTCATCTTTTGTATTTAAGTCTATTTTTTTTATTAAGCAATCTTGTTTTTTTTCTATTTTTTCCATTTTTTAAAAAGATAATAATTATTTTTAAATAGGTTTTGTTTAAGGGTTTGTTTTTTTTGATTATTATACTTTTTTGCTTTTTTTAATGGGTTTTTTTATTTTGTTAATTGATTTTAAATTTTTAATTTCTTATTTTTATTATTTATTTTTTCATTCAATTTTCTTCACCATATACACATCCTCTCTTTTATAACTCAATTTCCTATAATAATTTCTAACTACAATGCCACTTATAACAACAATTTTAT